>JAKQWJ010000228.1 GCA_029562045.1 Spirochaetota bacterium
TGAAATTTCCCGCCAGACCGACGCCGTCCTGAGGGGGGAAAAGATCGTCTCCCACACCCGGCTCTGGGATCCGGAAAAAAAGGCCACCCTGCCCATGCGGGCCAAGTTCGAGGGCCCCGTGGTGCCTGACCCGACCCTTCCGGTGGTGGAACTGGACCCCCGGTGGGTCGCGGAGCTGCGGGGCCGCCTGCCCGAGATGCCCGCAGCCCGGGCCCGGCGCTATGTGGAGCGTCATGGATTGCCCGCCGAAGAGGCGGCCTTCCTCAGCACCGACCCGGACACGGCGGCCTACTTCGACGAGCTGACCCGGGAGGGTGCCCACCCCCGGACGGGGTTTCACTGGATCGCCACCCAGCTTCTTCCGGGCCTGCGGGAGCGGGGTCTGGAGCTGGAGGCATCTCCCGTGTCCCCCCGGCGGCTGGCGGCCCTGCTGGCCATGCTGGCCCGGGAGGAGATCAACGCCGGGGCGGCCCGGGAGGTCCTGACGGCCATGTTCGGCGACGACGCGTCCCCCGAAACCATCGTGGCCCGGCGGGGCTTCGCCCAGGTCTCGGACCAGGATCAGCTCGCGGAGCTGGTGGACCGGGTCCTGGCGGAAAACCCGGCGGCGGCGGAGGATGTGCGGGCGGGGAAGGACAAGGCCCTGGGTTTTCTTGTGGGCCGGATCATGAAGGCCTCCGGCGGCAAGGCCAACCCCCGGGTGCTGAACCGGATCCTGACGGAAAAGCTGGGACGGGGGGATGACGGGAGCCTCGGCCGCCTCAGACCCGCCGGGCCGAAATGAGGCGTGGAGCGCCGCCCCGCTTCGGGGCGGCGTCTCTTCCGGGAGCCGGACTCTCTCAACGAAAATAGAAGTGGGCGATGGCAGGACGCCGGGAACCGGCACCCGGCTTGCAGGCATGGTTTTCTCAACGAAAACAGAAGTGGGCGATGGCAGGACGCCGGGAACCGGCGCCCGGCTTGCGGATCTGATTTTCTCCAGAAAATATAGTGGGCGATGGCAGGATTGAACTGCCGACTTCTTCCGTGTGAAGGAAGCACTCTCCCGCTGAGTTAATCGCCCCGGCGAGCGCCCGATCGGAGTCGAACCGACGTCTTCAGCTTGGAAGGCTGAGGTAATAGCCGTTATACGACGGGCGCGTCACGAGCCTTTATATCAAATTCGATTCCAGGTTGTCAAGGGTCCCCTTTTCCTCTATAGTGATCCCGCGGGGACAGGCACGACACACACGCAGAGGGATGGGCACATGGGAATCCGAGGTGAGATCTTTTCGACTCGGTCGTCGACTCGGTCCGATAAACGGACCTATTTTTTCAATGTCAAGGAAAACCGTACGGGAGACCTCTTCCTGAACATCGTGGAAACCAAAAAAGAGGGAGAATCGGAGTTCGAACGGCAGCGGCATCAGATCGTGGTTTTCCGCGAGGACCTGCCGGCCTTCATGAAGGCCCTCAACGCCGCCGTGGGAGTCATGAAAACCAATCGAGCCGGAAGCTCCTCCGGTGGATCGGGCAGACCCCCAGAAGCCTGATCGCCTCCCGGTGCTCCCGGGTAGGGTAGCCCTTGTGCTTCGCGAAGCCGTAGCCGGGGTGCGCCCGGGCCAGGTCCCGCATCAGTCCGTCCCTCCGGGTCTTGGCCAGAATCGAGGCGGCCATGATTTCCGGAACCCGGGCATCCCCCCGGACCAGGGCCTCGCAGGGGAAGCGGCATTCCAGTCTGACATTCCCGTCCACCAGGACCAGGTCCGGCTCGAGCCCCAGCCCCTCCAGCGCCCTCCCCATGGCCAGCAGGCTGGCCCGGAGAATGCCCAGGCGGTCGATCTCCTCCACCGAGGCCTCGGCGGCGCACCAGGCCCGGGCCAGGCGGCGGATCACCTCCGCCGCCGCTTCCCGTTTTTTTTCCGGAAGAGTCTTCGAATCCGCCAGAATCTCCCGGGGGAAGACCTCGGGGAGCACCACTGCGGCGGCGGTGACGGGGCCTGCCAGGGGCCCCCGGCCCGCTTCATCGATTCCGCATACGATCACGCCCCCATTATGTCCTCCCCCGGGTGACGGTGCAAGGCCCTTCCCGGCGGGCAGGCCCCTTCATTGACACCCGCCGGGCCCCCATGGTATCGTTGGGGCAAATCCATTCTTTGAAAGGTATGTGTATGCCTCCGAAACCCGATGTGAAACAGCCCAAAGAACCGGTGGTTCAAAAAGAGAAAGCCGAAAAAAAGACGTTCAATCGGCCGTTCCTATATATTTTCAGCGTCATCATCCTGGTCATCATCGTGGTCACCTTCGTGGGCACCCCGGTGGTGGGAAAGATGGCGGGGCCGGGCCGGATAATTTTCGGCTACTACAAAGGCAGGCCCATCGAATACTCCCCGGGCAACTACTTCTCCCAGCAGCGGGACCTCATCGCGGAACAGATCCGCTCCGGGGGTGAGAAGGACTCCAACATCGAAGCCCAGATCTACCAGGTCTGGCAGGGAGCCTTCATCCGCACCATCTATCACCTGGCCGCCGTCACCGCCATGGAGGAAAGCGGCGCCCACGTGTCGGAAAACCGCATCGACGAGGCCCTGACCCGCCATCCGGCCTACATGGAAAACGGGGAGTTTTCCGAGCGCCGCTACCGCCAGACCGCCAGCGCGGAACGCTTCGTGACCCGCAGGGCCACCCGGGACAGGCTTCTGTACGAGACCTACCTTCACGATCTCTTCGGCGTCCGCTCCTCCAGGGACGAGGTCGATTTCTTCAAATCCCTGGCGGCGCCGGAACGGAAGGTGCGCTTCGTCAATTTCTCCTTCTCCGAGTTTCCCGACTCCGCCGTGGCGGCTTTCGGCGGGGAGAACCCCGAAAAGTTCAAACGGATGAAGCTCTCGGGGATCACCATCACCACCGGCAGGAACGATGCCGCGAAGGTCCGGGAGCAGGCGGCCGGCAGAACCGCCGGATTCGAGGATCTGGCCAAGACCCACTCCAAGGACGCCTTCGCCGAGAAGGGCGGCGACATGGGCTGGAGATACTTCTACGAACTGGATGATTTCGCTAAAAACCTCGACGACATCCGGGGGGTCTTCGCCCTGAAACCCGGGGAGATAAGCCCGGTCATCGAAGGGCCCGAGGGTTACCGGATCTTCCGCTGCGACGAGGCGGCGCTGGAACCTGACATGAGGTCCCCGGAGGTCCTGGGCACCGTCCGCTCCTACATGTCCGCCTTCGAGCGGGGCAAAATCGAAGACTACATTCTCACCCAGGCCAGGGAGTTCAAAGCCGCCGCCGAGGCAGGATCCTTCAGCGCCGCCGCCGGCGCCCGGGGGAAGACCGCCGCGGAGACCGATTACTTTCCCATCAATTACGGCAATTCGGTATTCCTCAAACCCGTATCCCGGGCCAACGACGCCCTGGGCGGCGCGGCCTTCCGGGACACCTTTTTCTCCACGGTCTTCTCCCTCCCCGCCGGCGCCGTGTCGGACCCGGTGATCCTGCGGGACAACGTGGTGGTCCTCCAGCTGGCGGGGGAGAAGGAGCCGGAGCCGAACGAGGTCGCTTTTCTGGACGCCTACTTCCCCTTCATCATCCAGCAGTTCGAGGAAGAGGACCTGCGCTTTTTCATCATGAACACCAAGGACCTCAAAGACAACTTCAACGCCGTCTTCGCCCAGCTCTACACCCCCCGGGAAGGATGACCCCCGAGGTTCCCCGGCTCGTCCATGGGCCGGGGGGGCCCTTCCCCGTTTTCCGCGGAAAGAATCTCTACCATCCCGACAGGGCCCGGGAGAGGGCCGAAACCCTGGCCCGGGAGTTTTCGCCTCCGGAGAAATGTCTCGTCATCGCGCCCTCTCCGCTCCTGGGCTACGGCCTGGATGTCCTTCTGCGGAAGCTCCCGGAATCAAGCCGCATTCTCTGCGTCGAGAAAGAGCAGAGTCTGATGCGGTTGAGTCTGGAGAACGTCCCTCCGGCGCTTCTGGGGGACAGGAGGATTCTTGTCGTCCGGTCGGACAGGCCCGAAGCCGCTGTGGAGGAATCGTTCCGGACCTTCGGGATCGGGGGGTTCCGCCGGGTCGCGTCGGTGGCTCTGAACCGGGGCGCCGCTCTGCACTCGTCTTTCTACCGGCAGGTGGAGGCGGAGGCCCTGAGGAGAGTGCGGACGCACTGGCGGAACCGGATGACCGCGGCGCACCTGGCCCGGCTCTGGGTGGGGAACCTTCTGACCAATATCACCCTTCTTCCGGACTGTCTGCCCATCCATCGGCTCTCTTTCGAAAAACCGGTGGTGATCGCCGGGGCGGGGGAATCGCTGGAGACTCATGTCCCCTTTCTCCGGGACATGAGGGACTCCATCTCCATCGTCGCGGTGGACACCGCCCTGGCGGTCCTCCTGGGCTTCGGTCTGCGACCGGACCTGATTGTCGCGGCGGAGGCGCAGTTCGCCAATCTGGGGGCCTTTTCCGGGCTCCGGGACTGGAGTCTGCCCGTGGCGGCGGACCTGCTCTCCTACCCGCCCATTCTGCGGCGGTTCACCGGAGAACGATTCGTTTTCATCTCCCGCTTCGCGGATCTGGCCTGGTTCCGGCGGCCCGGAGTCCGGGGTTTCCTGCCCACCTTTCTCCCCCCCCTGGGATCCGTGGGGGTCATGGCGCTGCAGCTGGCGGCGGAACTCTCTCCCCCGGGGCTGCCCCTCATCCTCGCGGGTCTGGACCTCCACTACCTGCCGGGGAAGCCCCATGCCCGGGGCTCCTCCTCCCACAGCCGCTTTCTCCGGGAGTCGGGCCGCCTTTCCCATCCCCGCCAGTACGCCGCCTGGTGCGACCGGCCTAAAACCACCTGCCTCTTCAAGGGCGGCGGCTCCGGACCCGTGGACGCGGTGCTGGCCTCCTACCGGGAAGGCCTGTCCGCCATCGCCTCCCGCCGGGGCGGGGTCTACGACCTGCCCGGCCCGGGGCTTGATCTGGGGATTCCCGTGCTGAGTCATGGGGAAGCGTCGGGGGTCATCGGGGCTTATTCCCCTCCCGCCCAGGCTTCTCCCCCCCCTTCGGGGGGGAGACGGGGTTGGGGCAGGGACGAAACGCGGTCCTTCGTTCTGGGGCTTCTGGCGGAAATGGAAGCCGCCGCCGCGGCGTCTCCGGACGAGGGAGCGGAACTCCTGGAAGCCCTGGACATCCTCACGGCGGACCTTCCGGTTCCGCCCGGCCCGGAGAACTTCCGCCCTCTGTTCCTGCCCCGCCTGGGGCTGCAGATCCGGAAGCTCAGGAGGGCGGCGACGCGGGTTTAACTTTCGTCGCTTTTCAGCACCGCCAGGAAGGCGCTCTGGGGCAGCTCCACATTGCCCACCATCTTCATCCGTTTCTTGCCTTCCTTCTGCTTTTCCAGGAGTTTCCTCTTCCGGGTGATGTCGCCGCCGTAGCATTTGGCCAGGACGTCCTTCCGGACGGCGGAAATCGTCTCCCGGGCGATGATCTGCCCGCCGATGGCCCCCTGGACGGGAATCTTGAACTGGTGCCGGGGTATCTCCGCCGCCAGTTTCTTGCATACCGTCCGCGCCCGGGCGGCGGCGCCGCCGCGGAAGACCAGCTGGGACAGGGCGTCCACCGCTTTTCCGTTCAGCAGGATATCCAGGCGCACCAGGTCCGTGGGCTTGTAGCCGACGATGTCGTAATCGAAGGAGGCGTAGCCCCGGCTCAGGGATTTCAGCTTATCGTAAAAATCGAAGAGGACCTCCGCCAGGGGCATCTCGTAGGACACCTCCACCCGTTTTTCGTCCAGGTAATGCATGTCCTTCTGAACTCCCCGCTTCTCCATGCAGAGGTTCATCACCGCCCCCAGGTACACCGAGGGGGTGATAATCGCGGCCTTGATGTAAGGCTCCTCGGCGCTTTCCACCCTTTCCTGCTCGGGGTACTCCGCGGGATTGTCGATGATCCGGGACTCTCCGGAACGCAGATGCACCTTGTACTGCACCGATGGGGCGGTGAGCACCAGGGAGAGGCCGAACTCCCGCTCCAGCCTCTCCTGAACCACCTCCAGATGGAGGAGCCCGAGAAAGCCGCAGCGGAAACCGAAGCCCAGGGCGGCGGAGGAGTCTTTTTCGTATATCAGGGAAGCGTCGTTGAGTTTGAGCTTCTCCATGGCCTGCTGCAGCTCTTCATAGTCGTTGGCGTCCACCGGATAGATGGACGAGAACACCACCGGTTTGACGTCCCGGAAACCCGGCAGCGCTTTTTCGCAGGGGTTCTCCACCGACGTTACGGTGTCCCCCACCCGGATGTCGGACACGGTTTTGATTCCCGCGATGATGTACCCCACCTCCCCCGCCCGGAGACTTCCGCTCTTCTCCAGACCGATCCGGAAGACTCCGGTCTCTTCCACCCTGTACACCGTTCCGGAGGAGAAGAGCATGATCTCCTGACCTGTTTTCAGGGTCCCCTGGAAGATCCGCAGATGCACCACCACCCCCCGATAAGGGTCGTAGCGGGAGTCGAAAATCAGGGCTTGCAGGGGGTTGTCCGGGTCCCCTCCGGGGGGCGGTATTCTCCGGACGATGGCCTCCAGGAGATCTTCGATGCCGATCCCCATTTTTGCGGAAACCTCCACCGCGGCGCCGGAATCGAGCCCCAGGTCGTGGTCGATCTGATGCCGGACCCCCGGGACGTCCGCGGCGGGCAGATCGATCTTGTTTATAACCGGGAGGATTTCCAGATCGTGCTCCAGGGCCATGTACATATTGGACAGCGTCTGGGCTTCCACGCCCTGGGTGGCGTCGATGAGGAGCAGGGCCCCCTCGCAGGAGGATATGGCCCGGGAAACCTCGTAGGAAAAGTCCACGTGACCCGGAGTGTCCACCAGATTCAGGACATAGAGGCGCCCGTCCCGCGCTTCGTAGGGGATGGTGATGGCGGTGGACTTGATGGTGATCCCCCGCTCCCGTTCGATGTCCATATTGTCCAGCATCTGATTCTTGAAGTTGCGGTCCTCGATCATCCGGGCTTTCTGGATGAAGCGGTCCGCGAGGGTGGACTTCCCGTGATCGATATGGGCGATGATGCAGAAATTGCGGATTGTTTCGATTTTCATGTAACGTCCTGGGCCACTATATCGGGTTATGGGGTTTCGTTCAATCTACGCGTCCAGCAGCGTCCGGACCTTCAGGGAGAACTCCTCCACATCGAAGGGTTTCTGGAGAAACTCGTCCCCCGGAGACAGGAGGTTCCGTTCCTGCAGCGCCTTCGACGAGAGGCCGGACAGAAAAAGGACCTTCAGATCCGGGCGGAGGGCCAGAAGGCGCTTCGCCAGCACGGAGCCGTTCACATGGGGCAGAATCATGTCGGTGATCAGAAGGTCTATCCTGGTGGGATACTCCTCGCAGATGAGAAGAGCTTCCCCGGCGTTCTGCGTGTCCACCACATGGTAACCCAGCTTCGTCAGGATCCTGACGATAAGGGTCCGCACGTAGGCCTCATCCTCGACGATGAGAATCGTCTCGTTCCCCCCGCACCCGGCGGGTTCTTCCTTCCGCGCCGGCTCCTCCGACCCTGCGGGTTCATGAAGGGGGAAATAGAGGGTGAAGGTGGTCTCCCTGCCGGGCTCGCTGTGCACGGTGATGTAGCCTCCGGACTGTTTGACGATCCCGTAGACCGTCGCCAGACCGAGTCCCGTCCCCTTTCCCTTTTCCTTGGTGGTGAAAAAAGGATCGAAAATCTGGGGCACGATCTCCGGAGCGATTCCGTATCCCGAGTCCCGGACGGAAAGCGCCACATACTCGCCCTCGGGAATCACCCCGGTGACGGTGGCGAAGCTCCCCGTCACCCTCTGGTTCCGGGTCTGCACGAGAACGCTTCCGCCCGCCGTCATGGCGTCCCGGGCGTTGATGATGAGATTCATCAGCACCTGTTCCACCTGGCCGGCGTCCACGTTGATGTCCGGCCGCCGGGCGTCCAGGGAAAAGATTATGGACGACCCCTCGCTGAGGAGGCGGATCATCATCTTTTCCATGTCCGCCACCAGGCGGTTCAGATTGACCGGCCGGGGGTCCATCCGCTGATTGCGGGAAAACATCAGGAGCTGTCGGGTCAAGATGGCGGACCTCATGGCCGCCTGCTGTATCCCCTCGACGTTGGAACGGACAGCCGGGTCCTGTCCGCACTCCTCCATGATCATTTTGGAGAATCCCATAATGATGGTCAGGAAATTGTTGAAATCGTGGGCGATCCCCCCGGCGAGCCTTCCCACGGCTTCCATTTTCTGGACCTGCCGCAGCTGTTCCTCCCGCTCCCTCAGGATGCGGTCGGTGGCGACACGCTCGGTGACGTCGCGCAGTACGATCACCGTCCCCGCGGTGTTGTTCCCGACTCCGGTGAGGGGAGACACGATCTGCTCCACCAGAATGTCCGGACCGCCGTCCCCGTCGAACCGGCTGACCCCCGGGTGCCGGGCGCGCATTTCCCCGCTGTCCATCTCATCGAGACGGATCAGAGCGTCCCGCGTCTCGCCCCAGGCGGCGGAAAAGCTGCGTCCCGTCATTTTCTCGGCGGCGGGATTCATGTAATCCAGACAATCCGCGGAATCGAAGACGAAGACCGCATCGGGGATGCTGGAGAAGGTGGCGGAAAAAAGTCTTTCCCGTTCCCGCAGCCGGTTCTCCATTTCGTGTTTGTACAGGGCCAGAACGATGGTGGCCCGCAGTTCTCTTTCCTCGAAGGGCTTTATCACGTATCCGAAGGGAAAGACCGTCTTCGCCCGCTCCAGGCTCGCCTCGTCGGAAAAGGCGGTGAGCATGACCACGGGAACGCCGTGCTTTTCCCATACGATTTTCGCCGTTTCCAGGCCATCCAGTCTCCCCTGCAGTTTTATGTCCATCAGCACCAGATCGGGGTCGACCGCTTCGATTCTTTCCAGCAGATCTTCCCCGGAAGCGAAAAGAGCGGGCACCCGATACCCGAACCTCTGGAGATGCATCTTGATGTCCAGCGCGACGATGTACTCGTCCTCGACGATGACGATGTTCGCATTCTCCATACCTTCGCTCCCCCGGCCTATATGAAATTGTTCTGTTCGAAGTAAGACCCGAACTGAACGCCCCCCTCGAGGAAGCCGGCCTTGCGTTTCTTGATGACGATCTGCACCAGGACGACCCGATGTTCTTTGTCCACCACCCATTGCCGCAGACTGAAGGGGTCGTTCTCGGAAATGCCGGTTTCGTCTGCCACGGATCCCGGGATGACCCTGTTCACCGAGTACTCCGACGAAAACAGGCCGGAAGAAACATGGCGGGCGGTGAAGCCGAAAAGAGGCGCGAACAGTTTTTCCCGGGCCTCGAACTCCAGAGGTTTTTCCAGAGGGCTGAAAGGCCGCTTGCCCAGGGCGATGAAAACCGTGGATTCTTCCCCGCCCCGGGAATAGGTCAGAGGAACGAGGGTTTCCGGCTCCAGGGAGAGGAGAATGTCCTGGGCGGCCCGGATGCTGTCCACGGGAGATCCGTTGACCCGGACGATAATGTCCCCCGGAACGATCCCCGCCTCCTGGCCGGGGGACCGGGGGACCGTGTAGAGCACCTCCAGCTGCTTCCGGCTCTCGTGGACCGAAAGCCCTATCCAGGAATGCGTCACCTCGCCTTCGGTGTAGAGCTTGGGCAGGAACTTCCGGAGCCAGTACCCGGGGATCGCGAAATTGACACCTTCGAACTGTTCGATTCCGGCAAAGACGATTCCCACCAGCCTCCCCGACTCGTCCACCAGGGGGCCTCCGCTGGAACCGGGGTTGACCGGAACATCCATCTGCATGGCATCTCCCATCTGCAGGAACCGCCGACCGGTGGCGGAGATGATGCCCGAGGTGATGGTGTTCTCCAGCCCCCCGGGGGAGCCGATGGCGAAGATCCGGCTGCCCGCCCTGAGCTCCTGCACATCGGTGACGCCGAACACGAATTCGGGCTTCAGATCCACTTTGAGAAGGGCCACGTCGAATATCTTGTCGAACCCCACCACCTTGGCGGGGATCCGGTCCTCGGTCCTCCCCGAGGGCCGGATATAGAGCCGGGAGTAGCCTTCGTAGGTGGGGTCCACCTCGCTGGCAATGACATGATAGTTGGTCAGCAGGTAGCCCCGGGGGTCGATGAAGAAACCGCTGCCGATCACCCGGTCCGGAAGGCCCACCCCTCTTTCGATGCGGATGCCCCGATTGACCCAGATGGTGGCGGCTCCATCCATCATGTCCGTGGGGGAAAAGGGCCTGTTCAGCGCCCGCGCCTTTTCCTCCGGAAAGGTGAGGCCCTTTTCGGCCATGATTCCCAGAAGTGCGCGCAGCGAGCCCGGATTGTTGAGTTCCGCCGAGATATCCGCGTAGGCAAGAAGGTCCTCGCCGTCCAGAGCGGAGAAATCGTCCATTTTCAGGAATGTATACAGAGCCAGGACGCCGTTGCCGGAGGAACGGTATTCCTCGGCCTGCCGGAACAGAAGACGGTTCCGATCCCACTGCGGCGAATCGGGGAGGAGTTTCAGGTTCCGCAGAGAAACCAGATGGGAAAGGGCGAGGTCGTACTTCTTCTCCTCCAGGGACTGGGCGTACAGTTCTTTCAGCTTATCCCCCGCCCTGGCTTCCAGATCCGCCAGGTCCCCCTCGGGCAGCAGGGGGGATCGTTTCTGCCGCAGGCCCGATATCCACTGCAGGGCCTTGGCGGGAGAATCCTTCCGGATAAGCCCGTCGATCTCCTGGTAGGTCATTTCGTCCAGATTCCGGGGTTCGGGCCCCCGATCCCGGGAGGAAACGCAGGAGGCGGCCGCGAGAATCAGCCCCAGCAGGACGAAGAGGCGCGGAGCCTTCAGGGGTCCCGGCTCCGATGCCGGGCGTCGACGGACCGCCGGCGCGGGGCGCCCATGGCGGCGCAGCTCTCTCATGGCTCCAGACCCCAGGGACGGGGGTCCGCCGCCACAGCGTCGAAGACCCCGTCGAAGGCGGAGGAGTACTCCCGCCGCATCCCCGGCCTCCCGGACAGGTACTCCCGGGCATCCACCCTGCCGTCCCGGTTCAGGTCCCACTCCCGGAAGGCCGCGGGGAAAAAAGTTTCCCGGAAGCCCTCCTCCCGAAGCTCCACCGCCACCAGGTTGCCGCTTTCGTAGATTTCCCCCGTTTCGAAGCGGCCGTCCCGGTCCATGTCCCTCTCTCCCGAGACCGGGACCCCCTGGACGTAACGGACCCGGCGGAGGATTCGCTCCCCCATCCGGTCCGGCCGAACCACCTCCAGCAGCACGGGGTTTCCGTCCCGGAGGGTGAAGCGGCGGACCTCGGCCTCGTCACCCCGGGTCTCGTCGATTCTGAAGGCCCGCCGGGCGGATTCCGCCTCCAGCCGGGACAGGAGGAATGTGTCGGTCTGGTAGGGGAAGGCCGCGATTTCCAGGGCATCCTCCGGGGCGGGCAGGCCGCGCAGGACCGGCGCCGAAAAAACGCCGGCGCCGAAGAACCGCCGGGACCGAACTCCGCCCCTCTGGACCGTCAGCCGTTCCACATAGGGGTAAACCCGGTATTCGCAGGAGACCTCGGCGTCGCCGATCCGGGCCTCCCACTCCCGGGGCAGCCCGTCCCCGGAAAAATGCAGGACGAACTCGTCCCTCCCGTCCCGGTCCCGGTCCCGGCTCCAGGAAAGAACCCGGCCTTTTCCCAGGACGAAAGCTTCCTCCCCGTCTCCCTCCTCGTCCAGGGACGCTACACCGTCGATTCCTGACAGAAGCCGGGAGAACTCCCGCCGGAAACCTTCCTCGTCGACGGCGGAGGCCCGGCGGAGGAGGTCCATGCGGAGAAATCCGCCCAGGGCGGCGAAGCGCGGGAGTTCACCGCTCCGGCTTTGCGGTTGGGCCTCCATGAGGGCCCAGGAAACCCCCGGGTCCCGGCCTCCCCGGGCGAAGTACTCCTCCGCCAGCCCCGGGACCTCCTCCGGGGAGGCGATTCTCCGGATGAACGCGGAGAAAGCGGGAAGGTGGGCGGGGTCTTTCCTGTCCATAAGAAGGAACAGGGCGGATACCTCCGGATCCAGAGGGTCTTTGATGAGGAAGGCCTCCCGTAAAAAGCGGGGGTCTGCGGGGTGGGAGGCCAGCGCGGAACGCAGCTCCTTCTCCGCCCCGATGCGGTCGCCTCTGCCCAGCAGGCACCGCAGAACCAGATAGTCCGCGGCGGCGTCCCGGACCTGAAGGCGTCCCAGCAGCTCCAGGGCCTCGTCGCAGGACCGGGTGCGATACAGGAGCTCCGCGGCCCGGAGGATGCCCTCCCGGGGCTGGTACCGCTCCCAGGATTCCCCTCGAACCGCCGCCAGGGCCGCCTCCAGGGCTTCCCGGCGGTTCTCCCGCCCGGAACCCAGAAGAAGACTTTTCAGGTAAAGGGCGTCGGAATAATCCCCCCGGAGCCGGATCGCCGTATCCGCCAGCGGCAGAGCGCCGGGGATGTCCCCATGGTCGTAGAGTTCCGCGGCCTGCCGGAGGTATGCCCGGGAAAGAGCGGAATCGGGGAAAATCAAGCCCGGCGCAAAAACCGCTCCGACGGCGAGAATCAGAACTCCCCGCAGGATCCTCATGTTTACCCTTCTCCCCGGCCTTCCTCTTCCGGAACCTCGGAGGCCAGGCCTTCCCCCCGCGGGGGAAAGCCCAGGAGTTCCCGGATCTCCCCGTCGTCCAGGGTTTCCTTTTCCACCAGGGTATCCGCCAGAAGAAGGAGCTGATCCAGGTGGGTGGTCAGGATCTCCTCCACATTCCGCTGCGCTTCCCGGATGATGCCGGTGACGGCGGCGTCGATTTTCCGCGCCGTTTCCTCGGAATAATCCTTGTGCCGGGCGATTTCCTTCCCCAGGAAGATCGGCTCCTCCTCCTGCCCGTAGGCCACGGGGCCCAGGTCCGGACTCATCCCCCATTCACAGACCATCCGGCGGGCCAGTTCCGTGGCCTGCTCGATGTCGTTCTTGGTGCCGGTGGTGGTGTCGTTGTAGACGATTTTTTCCGCCACGAAGCCCCCCAGGGCAATGCGGATCCGGTCCTCCAGCCAGCCCCGGGATCGGGAGTAGGCGTCGTTCTCCGGCAGCGACAGGGCCAGCCCCAGGGCGCGTCCCCGGGGAATGACCGTCACCTTGTGCAGGGGGTCGGCGTTTTTCAGGTAGTAATGGAGCAGGGCATGGGCCGATTCGTGGACGGCGGTCATCTTTTTCTCTTTGGGGAGGATCACCCGGGATTTCCGGGCCACCCCCAGCAGGATCTTGTCCCGGGCCTCCTCGAAATCTTCCATCTCCACCAGGGTCTTGTTTTTCCGGGCGGCGAAGAGGGCGGCCTCGTTGACCAGGTTGGCCAGATCGGCCCCGGAGGTGCCCGGGGTGGCCCGGGCCAGACGGGCCATGTCCACCGCAGGATCCAGCGGGATCCGCCCGCAGTGAATTTTCAGGATGTCCTCCCGCTCCTTGATGTCCGGCATGTCCACCACCACCTGCCGGTCGAAGCGGCCCGGCCGCAGCAGGGCGGGGTCCAGGACGTCGGGCCGGTTGGTGGCAGCCAGAATGATGACCCCGTCCTTGGTGTCGAAGCCGTCCATTTCCACCAGCATCTGGTTCAGAGTCTGCTCCCGCTCGTCGTGGCCTCCGCCGTAGCCGGCTCCCCTGACCCGCCCCACCGCGTCCAGCTCGTCGATGAACAGAATGCAGGGGGCGCTCTTCCTGCCCTGCTCGAAAAGGTCCCGGACCCGGCTGGCTCCCACCCCGACGAACATCTCCACGAAGTCGGAGCCGGACATGTGGAAAAAAGCCACATTCGCCTCCCCGGCGCAGGCCTTGGCCAGCAGGGTCTTGCCCGTGCCGGGCATGCCCACCAGCAGGACCCCTTTGGGAATTTTGGCCCCCATCTTCGTGAACTTCCCCGGATTCTTCAGGAACTCCACCACCTCCTGAAGCTCGTACTTCGCCTCCTTCTGGCCCGCCACGTCGGCGAAAGTCATCTTCTTGCCGTCGTCGATATAGAGTTTCGCCCGGCTCTTGCCGAAGGAGAAGGCCTTGTTCCCCCCGCCCTGGAGCTGGCGGAACATGAACCAGATGAAGAAGAACACGATGAACCAGGGGATGAAATCGATGACGATCTGCATGGGGGAGGTGGTTTTCAGGCCCCCGGAGATCCGGACGTTCTTTTCCCGAAGCAGGGGGATGAGGCCGCTGTCCAGGTAGGGGATGTTGGTCTTGAACATCGTGATTTCTCCGCCCCGGCCCTTCAGGGTCCCCTGGATCTCGTACTGATCCAGAATCTTCACCGTTTCCACCTCGCCCTGTTCCACATAGCCCAGAAACACCGAGTACGGAATTTCGGTCCCCGCGTTTTTGTCGCTGAAAAAGAAGAAAAGGATGAACATGCTCATCAGCACGACGAGAAATATCAAGGCGAAACGATTGTTGTTGAAATTGAACCGAACCGGCCTCTGATTCTTCGGTTCGTTCGGTCTGTTCTGATTATCCACGTTCCTCTCCCTTCATGAACGCCGTGAAACGGAAGTATCTCCCGTTTCCGCGTTTTTCCATCACGTTTTCCGGGGCCCGAATCGTCGGGATTCCCCACGGCTCCGTCAGAAGTCCCTGAATATCCCCTTCCCTCTGCACAATGGGCACCAGATCGCGCAGATTTTCCGGAATACCCAGACGGGAAAACAGTTTTTTCAGTGTTTTCTTCCCGTTCCCGGTGATCAGTTCGTCCCCCGGTCGTCTCGAACGCACCAGAAGGCGCCCGTCCCCCCCGCACCGGAAGACCCTGTCCTCGAAACGGGCCGCCTCCGGGACCTCATCCACGCGAATAACCAGCCCCCCCGGAGCTTCGAAGCCGCCTTTTCCATCCGTCAGGTAAAGATACCCTTTTTTCCGGGCTAGTACAATATCCTCTTTCCACCATAGAAGGCCCCCGACGAGTTCCAGGCGCATCCCGTAACCCCGGAGGATCACCCCGTCCCGGGCATCCCTCCCCAGCTTCTCCAGGGGGGCCAGAAACGCGAAGGGAAGCCGGGGATTCCCCTTCCGGCTCTTTCCGGGTTCGTAGAGCCGGTACATCGAAAGAATCCGCACCAGGGGGTGGAGCCGCAGGAAATCCCCGAATCCGCAGGTCCAGCCTTCCCCCTGTTTTACCCAGGGGTCTTCCTTCTCCAGAGTCCTGGCCGCCAGGTCCCCATAGAGCCGCGCTTTCAGCGACAGTTTGTCCAGGGCCTTGTGGTAACCGGGAAAAACCTCCATGGCCGCCGGGATGAGGGTCATTCTGAGATGGTTGCGCAGAAAGGCCGGGTCCTCGTTGGTCTGGTCCCTCCGATACCCGAGACCGATTCCGTCGAGGTAGTCCAGAACCGCCGCCTTGTCCACCCCGGACAGGGGTCGGATCAGGGGGCCCCTCCTCGCGGGAATGCCCCGCAGAGCGTCCGGAGAGGAGCCCTGGAAAAAGCGCATGATC
>JAKQWJ010000250.1 GCA_029562045.1 Spirochaetota bacterium
GGCGGCGGGGCGGCGGGAAACCGGCGCTGCGGTCGCTCCGGTTCCGGGGGAAACGGCGATGCCCGCCCGGGCGGCAGGACCGGTGGAGGTGGGGATTCTGGGGATAGCCGGGGCGACGGGGTCCCGCCGGGTGGGGAACGAGGAGATCTCCCGGATGTGCCCCACCTGGTCCCCCGAGGACATCGTGAAGCGCACCGGCATCGCCTCCCGGCCATGGCTCGGCCGGGGAGAGACGGCACTGACCCTGGCGGTGGACGCCTGCGGAAAGCTCTTCGCCCGAAACCGGGTCCGGCTCCAGGACATCGACCTCATTCTCTGCGCCACCGGGACTCCCATCCACAACACCCCCGCCCTGGCGACGATGATCCACCACGAACTGGCCGCGGGGGACGAGACTTCGATGATCCAGGCCTACGACATCAGCGCCGCCTGCACCGGCTATCTCTACGGCCTGCAGATCGCCTACGACTTTCTGCAGAGCCGGCCGGGGGCGAAGATCCTGCTGGTGACCTCCGAGGCGCTGTCCACCAAGACCGACACCGCCGACCCGGACACGGCCCCCATCTTCGGCGACGCCGCGACGGCGACCCTTCTGGCCGCGGGGGATAACCTGGGGGGCGCCCCGGCCCGGGTGCTGCGGCCGGTCCTGTCCGCCCGGGGGGAATCCGGGGACATTCTGCGGGTCCCCTCGGGGGGCGGGGAAAAAATCTTCATGGAGGGGCGGAGGGTCTTCCAGGAGGCTGTCCGGGGAATGATCTCCATGCTGGAGGCTGCCTGCGGCGAGGCGGGGATCCCGCCGGAGGAACTGGACCTGATCGTTCCCCACCAGGCGAACCAGCGCATCATCAACGCGGTGCGGCAGAAGATGAAGGCCCCGGAGGAGAAGGTGTTCAGCAATATCCGGGATCTGGGGAACACCTCCTCCAGCACCATCCCGCTCTGCCTGGAAACGATCCTGCGGGAGGGGGGGAAGGGCCGCCGCCGGCTGGGCCTCACCGCCTTCGGGGGAGGCTTCACCTTCGGCGGCGGCATCGTGGACCTGGTTTAGATAAAGCCCAGCCTGGTCAGCACCGCGTTCATGACCGCCCGGTTTTCCTTCGCGGCGGCGGGGTTGGCGGGATTGTCCCAGAGGGCATCGAGCCTCTCCTGCATGGCCCGGGAGATCTTCGGGGAGCCGGTCTGGGTCAGAGCCTGGCGGTATTCCGACAGTATCGCCGAGGACGCCTCGGTGAGAACCGCCGACGCGTTGTCGTGTTTTTTCAGCGCTGAAGAGGGGACCTCGTTCAGAACCGTATCGTCACCGTAGACCGCCAGCACCGAATACTGCTTCGACGCCTGGGGCACGTTGTCGATGATCCGGTGGGCCTTCATGAAGGCGGATACGGTGAAGGAATAGGCGTGCCTGGGCACGTCCTCGTCGGTCCTGAAGTACTGGGGCCAGTCAATCTTCTGCTGATGGATGTTCTGCCCCTTCATCGGGACCTTGATGATCCCCGGCGCGTGGTCCAGGGGCGTTTCGGAACCGTGAAAGCCCCAGTGGCCGTCCATGCCGATGCCCTTGATCTGCAGAAAGAAGGAGTCCTTTTCATCGAGGAAACTCAAAACCCGGGCGGCATAATCCCGGGCTATCCCGTCGTCCTTCCCGCTCCCCTCCAGCTCCAGAAGCTCTATGTGCTTCAGGGGACCGCAGACCTCCGCCAGGGGGGAGAAGAAATGGGTTTCCAGCAGGGAGCGGAAGGTGATGGGGAACTTGGGGTCTCCCCGGCCGATGGGATAGTCGTCGAACTGAAAAAAATGGGTCCGTCGCATGACGGCGGCCAGGTCCGCGTTTTTCCGGCACTGGTCGATGAAGGCCCTGTAGAAGGCGAACCCGCTGGGGGCGGCCATGAGCCACAGGACGGTCCTTTTCCCCGCCGCCGCGGCGTCCATCATCTCCCTGGCGGCCATGGCGGCGGTCCTCTCACCCATGGCCGCTTCGTCCCGCTCGATAAAAACACCGACCTTGCCGGCAGTCAGTTCATGGTGCATCCGGTTCCTCCGTGGATTGAATTTCGCGATACCGCACTATCATGAATGATAGTACAGAGTCGGGGAAAAGGGAACAAAAATCTTGATCATCCGAAAGCCCGCGGGTATACTTCCGCCGTTATCCCTGCCCTGCCGGCGGTTTCCGCGGGACCGGCGAAGCTTCCCCGACGTGGACCTTTTCGGCCCCCTTTCGTTTCTCCGATGAAACCGCTCCGCCGGACGCGATGTGTCCCGCCCGGTCCGCCGACGGCGGAGGCGTCTCCCCCCGCCGGGGGCAGGGGACCCGCTGAGGGGCCGGGGAAGTTTCGGCGGGGAGGAAGGAGGACTGGAGACATGAAATCGCTCTGCATTTTCAGCGGGTCCCGGATGGGAGGCGACCCGGTTTACGCCGAGGCCGCCCGGCGGCTGGGGGAACTGATGGTTCCGGGGGGCTGGGACCTGGTGTACGGGGGAGGCAACATCGGACTCATGGGTGTGACGGCCCGGGCGGTCCGGGCCGGGGGCGGCCGGGTCACGGGGGTCATACCGGAATACATACACTCCCGGGTGGAAAAGGCGGACACCACCGAACTCATCGTCACGAAGACGATGCACGAACGAAAGGCCCGGATGTACGAGCTTGCCGACGGTTTCGCCGCCCTGCCCGGGGGGATCGGCACTCTGGAGGAGGCGGCGGAGATCATGGCCTGGTCGGGCCTGGGTTTTCATTCCAAACCGGTGGCCCTTCTGAACATCGCCGGCTTCTACGATCATCTGGTGGACTTTCTGGAAAAGGCGGTGACCGAGGGCTTCTACAAGCGGTCGCACCGGGAAAACATTCTGGTGGCCTCGACTCCGGAAGAGCTGCTGGAACTCCTCTCGGCCTACCGCCACCGGTCCGAGGACAAGTGGCGGAAGGACGCCTGAGGGTAAGCGGGCCTGAGCCCCTTCCTGGGGATCCGAGGGCCGTTCGTGAAAGGTCCCGGAGGGAAAACACCGTGCCCCCGCTCAGGACCAGACCCTGGGGATCCGAGGGCCGTTCGTGAAAGGTCCCGGCGGGGGGCGGCCTTGCCGGGCCGGCTCCGGAAAAAGCCCCGGACCGGCCGGGGCCGCGGGGGGAAAAGTCTCCGGTGACGAAAAAAAAGGCCGCCCCCTCCCGGGGAACGGCCTTGCCGGAGTCTCCGGTGATCCCGGAATCTAGACGAATACCGCCACGGCCCGTTCCGCGGCGCTGGCCGCGTCGGGGGAATAGATGTCCGCGCCGATGCTCTTGCAGTAGTTGTCCGTAACCGGGGCGCCGCCGATCATGATGGTGACCTCGTCCCGGATGCCCTCTTCCTTCGCCTTTTCCACCACATGCTTCATTTCGGTCATCGTCGTGGTCAGCAGGGCGGAGCAGGCGATGATGCCGGCGTTCTGTTCCTTGGCGGTGTTGATGAACTTGTCCGCCGGGACGTCGGTTCCCAGATCGATCACTTCCAGCCCCTTGCCTTCCATCATCATCTTCACCAGGTTTTTCCCGATGTCATGCAGGTCGCCTTTGACGGTTCCCAGAACGACCTTGCCCTTGGACTTGACCCCCGCCGAAACAAGAAGGGGCCGCAGAAGGGCGATGCCCGCGTTCATGGCCCGGGCGGCGATGAGAACTTCCGGCACATAGACCTGATTGTTCTTGAACTTCTCCCCCACCACGTTCATGCCCGCCATGAGTCCTTCTTCCAAAATGACCTTGGCGTCGATTTTCTGGTCGATCGCTTTCTGCACCAGGTCCTTCACCTCGTTCGCCCGGCCCTTCTGCAGAAACTCATTCATTTCTTCGAGAATCGCCATCCCGTGGTCCCTCCTGTATTCGGAATCGACTGAGAGTTTGACGAAAATGTACACCATCCCCCGGGGAATGTATCACAATTTATTGTCAGTTTTTGTATTTTCTTTGGGGAAAAACATCCTGTCGATATAGGCATCCTGAAACTCCGGGGAAGAAGACAGTTCGATGTATCGCACCGCCCGGCGGATTTCATCGCAGCGCTTCCACATGTTTTCCGAAAGCAGGGCCATGATGGCGCCCCGTCCGGCGGCGTTGCCCATAACCTCCACGCGATGGAGAAGCTCCCCCGGGATGAGGCCGATGGCGGCGGCGCTTTCCCGGCGGATGTAACTGCCGAAGCCTCCCGCCAGGCGCAGGGTCCCGATCTCCCCCGGAGTGATTCCGGCATGGCCGATCAGGGTATCGATCCCCGCGGCGATGGCCGCCTTGGCCAGCTGGATCTCCCGGACATCCTTCTGGGTCATCATGATGGGGGCCCCCACGGCGGACTCCTCCTCCGGCACCAGAACGAAGGCGGGCTCGCCCTCCGCCTCCGTCATTCCCCGAAGATAGTCGTCGGGGATTCCCGCGGAGGCGGCCTCATCCCGGGACAGCATCCTGCCGGTTTCATCGACGATTCCTGCCCGCAACAGCAGGGCCAGAAGGTCCACGATGCCGGAGCCGCAGAGGCCCAGGGGCGGGGCATCGGCGATGGTGGTGAAGGCCGGCCGTCCCTTTCCCGGGAAAACCCCGTTCACCGCCCCGGCCACGCCCCCCACGCCGTTCCGCACATGGGCCCCTTCGAAGGCCGGGCCCGCGGCGGTGGAGCAGGCGACCATCCCGGACCGATCCCCCAGGACGATCTCGCCGTTGGTGCCGATGTCGATGAGGAGGCAGGGCGATTCGGCCTGGTCCATCCCCCCCGCCAGGACTGCCGCCACGATGTCGGCGCCCACGTAGCCGGATATGGACGGGAGGACCTGGACCAGGGCGCCGGGGGCGATGGACAGACCCAGTTCCCGGGAGGGAACCCGCTGCGCCTCGGTGGTGACGGAGATGAAGGGGGCGGCGGCGATGTTTTCCGGGGGGAGGCCCAGGGCCAGATGGAGCATCGTCGTGTTGGCCGCCAGGGAGACTCCGTATATCCGCTCCGGGTCGATGCCGTTGCGCCGGGCCAGGGCCGTGATCATGGAGTCGATCTGGTCCAGTATCTTCACGCCCAGCAGGCGGAGGCCCTCCGGACGGGTCATGGCGTAGTGTATCCGGGAAATGACATCCCCTCCGAAGGCCCCCTGGGCATTCAGAGCGGAGAGAACGTCCAGGTTTTCTCCCCGGGTCATGTTCATCAGGTAGGCCGCCACGGTGGTGGTGCCGATGTCCACCGCCACACCGTAGAGGCTGTCCCGGGTGTCCCCCGCCTCGACGGCGATGACCCGGTCCCGGCTGTGGCACAGAGTTGCGGAAAAGCCGTTTTTCCGCAGGGCCCCCGCCAGCTTCCGGAGCACCGCCAGGGGCATCCCCGGTGCGTCCTCCCCGAGCTGCCGCAGGATGCGGCTCTGGTCCGAGGCCTGGTCCTGGAGCCCCGGCTGGGGCAGCGTCAGAAGGGTTTTTCGGAAAGGCGGCAGAATCGCGAACTTTTCCTCGATCAGGGACGCCT
>JAKQWJ010000272.1 GCA_029562045.1 Spirochaetota bacterium
TAAACAGGGGACGCACCCCGTAGAAGGCGGTGATCCGTTTGAGCCGGCGGACGAGATTGGCCATGTGGGAGCCGAAGACCCCCCGGTAGGTGTGGACCTCGTCGATGACCACATAGGACAGGGTCTTCAGGAATTTGATCCACTTCGGGTGGTTGGGCAGTATCCCCGTGTGGAGCATGTCGGGATTGGAGATGATGATCTGGCCCGTCTCCCGGGCGGAGACCCGCAGCGAGGCGGGGGTGTCGCCGTCGTAGGTGGCCACCTTCACGGGGAGTTCCCCGAACAGTATGGATTCGTTCAGCTCCGACTGCTGATCCTGGGACAGGGCCTTGGTGGGGAAGATGTAGAGGGCCCTCCGGTCCGGCCGTTCCAGAATCCCCTGCAGAACCGGGAGATTGTAGCAGAGGGTCTTTCCCGAGGCGGTTGGGGTGACGACCACGAAATTCCGGCCGCCCCGGGCGAGGCCGTAGGCCCGGGCCTGATGGGAATAGAGCCTGTCCACCCCCCGGGATGTCAGGGCGGCCCGAAGACGCGGGTCCAGATCCTCCGGGAGTTCCGCGAAACTCCCCTCCCGGGGGGGGATCCGCTCCCACCGTGTTACCGAGGAGAGAAACTTCCGGTCCGACTCCAGTTCCCGCAGCACAGATTCGATCCTGCTCTTCATAACTGGGGCAATATTACCATAAAAAAACATTTCCTTCTTGACCGCGCTCGGTCCGGTCTCTTAAAATTGGTGATAGCGAGGAAGACGCAGGGAGGGACTTATGAGATCAGCATCGAATGTACTGTCCGTTGTTCTGGGGGGCGGCAAGGGAACCCGTCTCTATCCTCTGACCAAGGCGCGGGCCAAGCCCGCCGTCCCTTTCGGAGCCAAATATCGCATCGTCGATATCCCCATCTCGAACTCCATCAACTCGGGGTTCAAACAGATCTACATCCTCACCCAGTTCAATTCCGCGTCCCTGCACATGCACCTGGGCAGGGTGTACACCTTCGACGCCTTCACCCGGGGTTTCGTGGAGATCCTCGCGGCGGAGCAGACCAACGAGAGCACCAGCTGGTACGAGGGAACCGCCGACGCGGTCCGGAAGAACCTGCACCATTTCCACACCCAGGCTCCGGAGTACTACCTCATCCTGTCGGGAGACCAGCTCTACCGGATGGATCTGGAAGAATTCGTCCGGCAGCACGTGGAAAGCGGCGCGGACATCACCATCGCCGCCACGGCGGTGAACCGGGAAGACGCCTCCGGTTTCGGCATCATCGAGGCGGACAGCACGAGGAGGATACAGTCCTTCATCGAGAAGCCCGACATCACGAAAGACATCTCCCACCTGAAGATCCCCGCAGACATCCACCCCGACCCGGCGCAGCTGGCGGCGGGAAAGGAGTACATGGCGTCCATGGGCATCTATGTCTTCAGCGCCCGGGTGCTGGAGGAGGCCCTGGACAACGACATGACGGATTTCGGGAAGGAGGTCATCCCCGCCGCCCTGGCAAAATACAAGGTGGATGTGTATGTCTTCACCGGTTTCTGGGAAGACATCGGGACCATCCGCTCCTTCTACGACACCAACCTGAACCTGTCCCGGATAAACCCGGACTTCAACTTCTACGACGAAAACAACCCCATCTACACCCACAAGCGGAACCTGCCGCCCTCAAAGTTCAACTTCTCCACCCTCTCGGAGGTGCTCACCGGCGACGGCTGCATCATCACCAAATCCATGCTCAGCCACTCGATGATAGGCATCCGCAGCATCATCGAGGTGGGAGCCAACCTGGAAGGGGTGGTGGCCATGGGGGCGGACTACTACGAGACGGAAAAGGAAAAACAGGAGAACCGCCGGCAGGGGATTCCGGACATCGGGATCGGGAGGAACACCCAGATCAAGGACACCATCATCGACAAAAACGCCCGGATCGGCGACGGATGCCTCATCGGGGTGCAGGACATCCCCCGCAGGGACGGGGATTACGACGGCTACTATATCCGGGACGGCATCATCGTCATTCCGAAGAACGGGATCATTCAGTCCGGAACGGTCATCTGACCCGACAGAAGCTCGAAGACCCGGCGGTCCGAATCCGCCAGGTCCAGAGCCCCGATGTCGGGAAACCGGAGCCACCTGACCTCGGCATGCTCGTGCAGCGTGAGGTCCGGGGACTCCAGAAACACCTCGAAGACGTGGAGAGTGTAGGTTTTGGGGTGGTTTTCGAAGGAGGTGGAAACCAGGTGCCGCCCCACCCGGGCGGCGGCCCCGAACTCTTCCCGGATTTCCCGCCGCAGGGCGTCCCGGGGCGTTTCGTCGGCGTCCGCCTTGCCGCCGGGGAACTCCCAGCGGCCGCTCATGCTGCCCCCCTCCTTCCGCTTGGCCACCAGGAACAGGCCGTCATGGCGGATGATTCCGGCGGTGGTTATTTCGGGCATGACGTTCAGAGGAAAAGGACCGAGGGGAAGAAGAAGTGCAGCGACGCCGACAACAGCGCCGCGATGCCCCACAGGTCCCGGCGCTTCACCAGAAGGTTTTCCAGAATGCCCGACGCGGGCGATCCCCTCCCGGAAACACCGCCGCGCCCCTCGAAGACAAGGGTCCCGCCTCCGGCGATGCCCGCCAGGGCGGGAAAAAAATCCCCCAGTAGAACAAGATCCCCCGGCGTAACGGACAGCAGTTTGAACACCCCCACCACCATGCCGGCAATCCCCAGACCGACGGGGAAACCGTTTTTTTCCATGAACCTTCCCACGCACTCCGTGATGGCCGGCGCCCATCTCCCCAGAATTTCCGGGACCAGGGCGAAGGCGATGAGAAAATTGCACAGGATCGATAAAAAATAAAACTGATACATTCCGCTCCCTGCCCTCGGGGAGTCTACCGAAAAGGCTCGGCGGAGTCAATGCGACGGGCCGCCTACTCCTCCTTCACCGGCGCGGACATCTTTTTTTTCGCTTTCCCGAACTCCACCAGGGCCTGAACCCGGGCCGTCCGGGGCAGAGGCAGCACATCCCGGAGGTAGACGCTTTCATCCCTCCGGGTCGGCATCTCCGGAACGGCGGCCGGCCGGCTCGTCTCCCCCGACAGGAAGGCCACCGTCGGCGGGTCCGCCTCGCCCCGGTCCCAGCCTCGCCGGGTGATCCGCAGCGCCACCAGGACCTTGTCCCCGTGGGCGTGGGCGGAGAGACGGAAGGAGTATCCGTCCTTGTTCCACAGCGCGTCGCCGCCGGCCATGAGAATCGAATAGATCAGGAACAGGACGAGAAGGATGGCCACATCCACCAGCAGAAATACCATGCCCCGGTTGCCCCGGAGAACGAGGGAGAGAAAGCCCCGTTTTCTCTTTTCCCCGCATTCCAGGGCCTCCCGGAGCCGGGGGGAAAGGGCCAGCCGCTCCTCCCGGTTGTAGTGGTAATGGTAATTCCCGTCCCCGACGCTTTCGTTATTTCCCCGGCGCATCTTTCCAGGCCTCCCGGGAGATATGCGGCATGAGATCCTGAGCCGCGAAAAAGCCTCCCTCCTCCCGGGCCATCCGTCCGGCCCTGCCGTGGAGGATGACCGCCGCGGCGGCGGCGTCCCCCGGGGGGAGCCCCCGCCCCAGAAGCCCCGCCATCAGCCCCGCCAGAACATCCCCGGAGCCTCCGGTCCCCAATGCGGGGTTCATCCCGTCGAAGATCCGGGTCCTCCCGTCGGGCTCCCGGACGATGGTGACGTGCCCCTTCAGCGCCAGGACACAGCCCAGCTCCCGGCAGATGCCGTCCATGATGGGAAGGGGGTCGCTCAGGACCTCCTCCCTGGACCGGCCCGACAGGGCGGCGAACTCTCCGGGATGAGGGGTGAGGATCCTGCCCCGCAGGTCGGGGCGGGCCGTCCGCCGGAGGAGGTTCAGCAGCGTCAGGCCGTCGGCGTCCAGGACCCCGGGAAGACCGGAGCGGAGAAGCGCTTCCAGACGGGAAAGTCTCTCCCCGGTGACGCCCCAGCCGGGCCCGGCGAGAAAGGCCGAAAAACGGCCCCCGTCCCGGTCCTCCGGTCCTTCCGGAAGGGGTTTGACCATGACCCCCCCGGCGCCGGCCGCGAGAACGGGCAGGAGGTCCGGATCGGTGAAAAGGCTCACCAGGCCGGCGCCGGACCGGAGGGCCGCCTCCGCCGCCAGGGACGCCGCCCCGGTGGTGCCCCGGGCGCCGGCGAAGACCGCCACATGCCCCCGGGTGTTTTTGTAATCCCCCGGAGACGGGGCGGGCAGAAGACCCGCCAGGTCCGCCTCGCCGACGAGGGAGGCCTCCGCCGGGACCTCCGCCACGGCGGCGGGGGGAAACCCCGCCGGGGCCACCACGATCCTCCCCGCCAGCAGGCGCCCCGCGGGGAGGTAGAGGCAGAGTTTCGGAAGCTCGAAGGTGATGGTCAGATCCGCCCGGACCGCAGGCATGCCCATACGGTAGCCGCTCCCCAGGCCCGAGGGGAGGTCCAGGCATACCACCTCCCCGGGGGAGGCGTTTATCCTCTCCACCAGGCCGGCGGAGGCTCCCTCCAGGCTTCCCCGCAGACCGATTCCATAAAGGCCGTCTACCACCAGGGAGGCTTTGTCCAGCAGGGCTGCCGCCTCCCCGGGGCTCTCCTCCCAGAGGAGGGAGGGGATTCCCCAGCGCCGGAGGATCTCGAACTGCATCCGGGGAAGCTCGCCCAGGCCGGCCTGCAGCAGGAGGACCCGAATGTTCCGCCGTCCGGAGGCCCACAGGTGCCGGGCCGCCACCAGGGCATCCCCCCCGTTGTTCCCCTTGCCCACGGCGACAACCGCGGAACCCTCCCCGGTCCGGCCGAAGCGGGTCTCCCGGAGAATGATTTCCGCGGCGGACCGGGATGCGTTTTCCATCAGGATCATGGCGGGAACGCCGAACTCGGTCCGGCTCCTCCCGTCCAGGGCCGCCATATCGGCGCAGGTCGGAACCTTCATAAATCCGCTCCTTGTCAGGGAAGCCGTATGAGACTGTCGCCGCGCCACCAGACGATCTTCGCCCCCGTATCGGAGGCCAGAAGCGCCGACAGGATGCCGTCGGAGGAGAGATGGAAGACCGAGAAGAGGAGCTGGGAGTCCTCCACGGTGATCGCCCGGCGCCGCAGGACCTTGCCGTCCCTCTGGAGGATGAGAAGCTGATGGGTGTTCCCCTCCTCCCGGCTGCGGAGGTAGAAATTGCCCCCGGAAACGACCCCCAGGAGTTCGTAGAGATGGTCCTCCTCCCGGGTCTCGAAGAAGCCGCCCCCCTTCACCTTGCGGACGTTTTTCGGGATGTCGATGAAGCCCTCGAACCGGGAGGTGGACACGTTGAGCCGGTAAATCCGGGAGGTGATTTCCTCCACGCCGTACTTGATTCCCGTGGAACTGTCCACGCCTTCCTGATAGTAATCGAGTTTGAGATGCAGGACCCTTTCGTCCGGGTCGGGCACGATGGTTTCCAGGTTGGCGAAGAGCTTCTCCCCCGGCGGGGCGGGAAGCCGGTCCAGCGGAATATGGACCGTGGAGAGGAGGTCCCCCGTGGGGGAGTACCAGTACACGATCCAGCTCGTCATGGCGCGGCACAGGACGACGACCTCGTCCCGATTGGAAACCGCCAGACTCTGGATGTACGGGAAGGGAGTCCCTCCCCGGCCCTCCTGCCCCAGGTAGCCCTGGTATTCCCCCCCCTGGAAGCGCAGGACGATCCTGTTCAGGACGATCCCCAGTTTGTCGTCGTACACCGCCCTCTCGTCGGGAAGACGGTCCTCCACGTACAGAACCTTGGAGGAGGAGACGGCGACCTCTCCCACCTGCCGGAAGGAATAGGGGTGGGCCCGGCGGTTCGTGACCGCCCCCTCCGCGGGGTTCTGCAGAATCACCGGTTTCGGGTTTTCGTCGGCGTTGTAGTACATGCTCAGGAGATCCCCATAGGAGGAGAATTCCATGACCTTGAAGGAGGACCCCGACGCGATGTAGAAGGTCCCGTCCCGCATGAACAGCGATGTTTTATGTTTGAAGGGCGCCTGGGGGAGCAGGAACAGGTCGATCTGATCTTCCATCTTTCCCAGGGAAATCGAGAAAAGCTCCTCCCGGGGGAGGGTGTCCCGGCTTTTCCCGTCACAGCGGACGAAAAAAAGGAGACAGAGGGCTGCGGCGGCGGAGAGAAAAAGGTGGCGTCTCACGGACTCATACTATCGGCGCCGCCGGAATCTGTCAATCTTGACCCCCATTTCGATCCGGGGTACATTTTCCCCATGATCCGGAAAGTCATCGAACTCCTGTTCGGCTCGAAAAACGAGAAGGACCTGGAAAAACTGCTGCCCCTGCTCCACGAAGTCAACGAAAGGGAGGCCTGGGCCATGGGGCTGCGGGACCAGGACTTCGCCGTTCAGACCGCCGCCCTCCGGGGCCGTTTCGCCGCGGGGGAGAGCCTGGACGATCTGCTGCCCGAAGCCTTCGCCCTGGCCCGGGAGGCGGCCCGCCGCGTTCTGGGGGAAAGGCTCTACGACGTGCAGATCCTGGGGGGGATCGTGCTTCACCAGGGAAACATCGTGGAGATGAAAACCGGGGAAGGCAAAACCCTCTCCTCGGTGCCCGCGGCCTACCTGAACGCCCTGAGCGGAAAGGGAGTCCACATCGTCACCGTCAACGATTACCTGGCGGAGAGAGATTCGGCCTGGATGGGGGGGGTCTACGACCTTCTGGGGGTTTCGGTGGGGGTCATCCTCTCCCAGATGGACAACGAGAGCCGGAAGATCGCCTATTCCCGGGACATCACCTACGGCACCAACAACGAGCTGGGCTTCGATTATCTGCGGGACAACATGCGCTACGAGTTCGAGTCCCGGGTCCAGCGGTCCCACAACTACTGCATCATCGACGAGATCGACTCGATCCTCATCGACGAGGCCCGGACTCCCCTGATCATTTCCGGGGCCGCCGAGGACGACACCACGAAGTTCATCGAGACCAACCGCCTCGTGAACCTTCTCACCGAATGCGCCAAGGACCCCGCCACGGGGGATTACCCCGAGGACCCGGTGGGGGACTACAAGATCGACGAAAAAGGGAAACGGATATCCTTCACCGATCAGGGGCTGAACCATCTGGAATCGGTGCTGCAGGGGCGGAAAATAATCTCCGGCTCCCTGTTTCTGGACGAGAACTTCGAATACATCCATTACATGACCCAGGCCCTGCGGGCCCACAAACTCTTCCACAAGGACACCGATTACGTGCTGCAGGAGGGGCAGGTGCAGATCGTGGACGAGTTCACCGGCCGGATCCTGCACGGCCGGCGCTACTCCGACGGTCTGCATCAGGCCATCGAGGCGAAGGAGTCAATCCGGGTGGCGGAGCGGAACCGGACCCTGGCCACCGTGACCTTCCAGAATTTTTTCCGGATGTACGAAAAGATCGCCGGCATGACCGGCACGGCGGACACGGAGGCCAAGGAGTTCGGCAAGATCTACAACCTGGACGTGATCGTCATCCCCTCCAACCGCCCCATTATCCGGGCGGACGAGGATGACCTGATCTACCTGGACGAATCGGACAAATTCGAGGCCATCTGCGACGAGATCGGGGAGGTCAACAAAAAAGGCCAGCCCATGCTGGTGGGGACGGTGTCCATCGAAAAATCGGAGCTGCTGTCCCGGATGCTCACCCGGCGCGGCATCCGCCACGAGGTGCTGAACGCCAAAAACCACGCCCGGGAGGCCATGATCATCGCCGAGGCGGGGGCCAGGGGTTCGGTGACCATAGCCACCAACATGGCGGGCCGGGGAACGGACATCAAGCTGGGGGGAAACCCCGAGTTCCGGGCCCGCAGGAGGGCGGGCACGGAAGCGACGCCGGAGCAGTACCGGGAGGCCTGGACCCGGGAGTTCGCCCTCTGGCAGGAGCAGTACCGGGAGGTCCAGGCCCTGGGGGGTCTCTACGTGCTGGGAACGGAGCGCCATGAATCCCGCCGCATCGACAACCAGCTCCGGGGCCGCTCCGGCCGCCAGGGCGACCCGGGAACCTCCCGGTTCTTCCTGTCCATGGACGACGACCTGATGCGGCTCTTCGGCGGCGGCCGGGGCAATCTGAAAAACCTCCTGGCCAAGGTGGGCATGCGGCCCGGGGAGCCGCTGAACCATCCCCTTCTGAATCGGAGCATCGAAAGGGCCCAGACCAAGGTGGAGGAGCGGAACTTCGAAATTCGCAAACATCTTCTGGAGTACGACGACGTCCTGAACGAACAGCGGAAGTTCATCTATTCCCGCCGGGACGAGATCCTCACCGACCCCAATCTGAAGGAGCGGGTGCTGTCCACCGCGGAAGAGCTGGTGGCGGATATCCTGGAGCCCTATGAAAAGACCCGGGGGGAGGACGCCGCGGTTCTGGCGGACCTGCTCCGGGCCCTGAAAACCCAGTTCCACTACAGCCCCTCCAAACCCGCGGACGACCTCATCGGAACACCCCCCCGGGAACTGGGGGAGATGATCATGGAGGATCTGCGGCGGGATCTGGGCCGGAAGGCGGAGCTTCTGGGCGGGGAATACCTGAACATGATCATCCGCTTCGAGTACCTCCGGGCCATCGACGGAAAATGGCAGGACCATCTGGAAAACCTCGAAGCCCTGCGGGAAGCGGTCTACCTGCGGTCCTACGGACAGAAGAACCCCCTCCTGGAGTACAAACTCGAAGGTTTCCAGATATTCGACCAGCTGCTCTACGACATCCGCACCGGCATCGCAAAAAAAATGTTCATCATCCGGGTGGAGGGTCCGGGGGCCGGAGCGGAGAAGCCGGCCCGGGTCCCGGTGGGAACCGCGAGCCACAACCGGGTAAGCGCCTTCGGAGGCCATGGCCCGGCGGAGGCTCCCGGAGGGGCGCGGCAGGCCCAGCCGGACGGGGCTCAGGTCCAGCGGAGCCGGCCCAAGGTGGGCCGGAACGAACCCTGCCCCTGCGGAAGCGGGAAGAAATACAAGTACTGTCACGGGCGGTGAATCCCGGCGGGTCTTTTTACGGCGGGTCCCTGTAAAAAAAGCCCCGAGGGCTCAATGCCTCGGGGCCTCGCCGATGCCGGCGGAGGGGCTTTTATGCTCCTGCATCCGTTCGCTCGTATACGCGTTTATGAATGTGAAGAGAGCGAACAGAAAGGTGATGAAGATCACGAATCTGCGCATGCCGCTGGACACCTCCGGTACAGGGTGATTTCCATTTTATCGCAAAAAAGTCATCGGGTCTACAGGAGAACCGTTTTTAAACACCGAAAAATGCAGATGCGTCCCCGTGGAGTATCCGGTGTTTCCCATCCTCCCGATCATCTCCCCCTGCGCCACCGTGGCGCCCTGGGTGGTCTCGGCCTTGTTCAGATGGGCGTACCAGGTCTGATACCCCGAGGGGTGGCTGAGGATGACGTAGCGTCCGTAGGTGGGATGGAAATCTATCTTCACCACCTTCCCCGCCATGGCGGCGTTGACCGGGGCGCCCATCGGCCCTGCGATGTCGATGCCGTTGTGAAAGCGCCGCACTCCGGTGAAAGGATCGTTCCGGGGGCCGAAGCCGCTGGTTATCCTGCCCAGGGTGGGGAAAATGAAAAGCTCTCCCAGGACTTTTTTCAGCTCCAGCGGCTTCATCCGGGCGCCGGGGATGAACAGTTCCTGGCCGGGGTGGATCGTGGCGGACTCCAGGTTGTTCACGTCCGCCAGGGCGTTCATCCCGACGTTGAAGGTCCGGGATATGCCGCTCAGGGAGTCTCCCCGGCGAACGGTGTAGAGGATTCCGTTCTGGTTGGGGATCTTCAGGGCCGCTCCCACCGGGACCCTTCGGACGTCCTCGATCTTGTTCAGACTGACGATGGTGTCCAGGTTGAGCCCCGCGCTCCGGGCTATCCCCGAGATGGTGTCGCCCCGTCCGATGCTCCGGCTGCTGAGGCTCAGGGCGGCGAAGCGGAGGGGGTCGGGACTCTTCATATCCCCCGCCAGGACCTCCGGCGATGGGGGCTCGACGTAGGAACGCAGAAGGTCCTCGATTTCCCCCTGCTGGGGCAGAAAAAAGTCGTCGGTCCCGGAAAGGGGGAGAAAGGCTCCGCCCGCGACGGCGGAATATACAAGAAAGACCGCGGCGAAGGCGGTTCCCAGGAAAAAAAGATACCGGGAAAAGGCGCGGATCCCGCCGAGGATCGGGTCGTCCGCCACCGCTTCCGCCGCTCCTCCCGACCCCGCCAGGGACAGACTGAACGGCGACGGGCGCCGGCGGGAGGCTTCGACCCGGGAATAGAGTCTCTTCAGCCTGCGCCGCCTGAGGGCCGGGGCCACCCTCCCTCGGATCGAGGAATCCACCGCGGAACCCAGGTCCCTGATGGCGGCACCCAGGGGAGCGACGAAACCACCGCGGGAGGTCCGCTCCACCCCGACCGAGCGACGGGGGCGCACCTTCTGTTGAATAACTTCCGTCATCATGGGCATATCAAAGTTTTTATCGACAGGAAAGAGGGCTCATATTACAGATAAGCTCCCCGGGGGGAGAAAAAACCTCCACGACCCCCCATGGGTTGAGAAAACGGCGGTATAAGTGCTACTCTGGATCCCGAGGTGAGGTTCCCTTGATGAAGGCGGGCTCGGGGAAATGGCGTTTTCAACTCGTTCTTGTCGTTGCCGGGCTGGGCGCCGCGGTCCTCCTGGCACGCTACGCGTTCATCATGCTGGGAGGCTCGGACCCCAATGCCGCCGACGGGATCCCCATGCCCGCGGTGGAACGGGGCCCCCTGCTGGACCGGGGGGGAAGGATCCTGGCGATCCAGACCAGGCTGAACTCCGTCAGCGCCTGGATCCCCTACGTCTCCGACCCGGAGGAAACCTCCCGGCTTCTGGCAGAGGCCCTGAGCCTGGACAGGGACAGGGTCCTGGAGCGGTTCAAGACGAACTCCGGCTTCGTGTTCATCAAGCGGAAGATTTCGCCCACCGAAAGCTCCCGGGTCCAGGCCCTGCTGGAGGAGGGCAGACTGGAGGGCATCTCCCTCTACCCCGAGTTCGGCCGCAGCTACCCCGGGAGGACCCTGGCATCCCACCTGGTGGGCTACGTGGGAACGGACAATATCGGCCTGGACGGCCTGGAATACACCTTCAACCAGGAACTCTCCCCGCCGGTGGTGGGGGAAAACCTGGAGATGGTGCTGGGCAACCAGATCTTCCTCACCATCGATCTGTCGATCCAGCACACCATCGAAACCATCGCCGAAGAGACCCTGGCGGCCAACAAGGCGAGTTCCATCATGATCCTGGTCATGGAGGCGAAAACCGGAGAAATGCTGGGCTACGCCTCCCTGCCCAACTACGACCCCAACTCCTTCGCCACCCTGAGCCCGGAAACCATGAAGAACAAGCCCATCTCCCTCCTGTACGAACCGGGCTCGGTTTTCAAGGTCTTTTCCGTGGCCTCCTTTATGGAGCTGGCAGGCATAGGCCCGGAGGATACCTTCTATTGCAACGGGGCCTATGAGACCGCCTACGGCGACGGCAAATCCATCCGGATCGGCTGCCTGGGCCGGCACGGGTATGTGGACGCGGAAAAGATCCTCTCCCTCTCCTGCAACGCCGGCGCCGCCTACGCCTCGGAGAGGGTCTCCGCCGTGGGCTTTCACCACATGCTGCGGCAGTTCGGCTTCGGCGAAGTCACCGGGGTGCCTCTGAACGGGGAGGAAAAAGGCTCCCTGCGGCCGCCGGAAAGCTGGTCGGTCCGGTCCAAACCCACCATTGCCATCGGTCAGGAGATATCCGTCACCGCCATGCAGATCATGAAGGCGGCGACGGCGCTGGCCAACGACGGGGTTCTCCTGGAGCCCCTGGTGGTGAAGAAGATCGTCTCTCCCTCGGGCAGGACCATAAAGGAGTATTCCCGCCGCCCGGTGAAGCAGCTCCTGTCCCCGGAGACCGCGGGAAGCATCCTGCGTTACATGGAGAGAGTGACCCAGCCGGGGGGGACCGCCCTGCGGGCGGCGATCCGGGGGCTGCGGGTGTCGGCGAAAACCGGCACCGCCCAGATGATCGATCCCCGGACCGGAACCTACAGCGACACCGCCTTCGTCGCCTCCTGCCTCGCCCTGTTTCCCACCCAGGACCCTCACGTGATCGTCTACGTGGTCATCGAAAGCCCCCAGGGAGACAGCTACTACGGCGGCCGGGTGGCCGCCCCGGTGGTGGCCCGGGTCGGCGATTTTCTGGCCCCCTACCTGGGCATTCCCCGGGACGGGGAACGGGTCGTGACCCACCCCGGCAGGATCACCCTCCCCCGGGTGGGTCCTCCGGAGATGAAGGACCGGGTGCCGGACTTTTCCGGGTTTTCCAAACGGGCCCTCATCCCCCTGCTGGCGCGGGAGGACATTACGGTGATAATCGAAGGCTCCGGCTGGGTCTACCGGCAGAGCCCGCCTCCGGGAAGCCCGGTGACCCCGGGAATGACCCTGACCCTGGAGCTGCGATGAGCCTTCTGGAGGAAAACCTTCGGAGCCTGGCGGCGGCGGGGGGGGATGCCGGAGCGGCCCTGGACGGCATCGTCCCGGCGGAGCTTCGGGTGCAGACGGCGAAGAACGGTTCGGTGACGGCCCTTTGGGAGGGGGTTCTCCTCCACAGCCGGGTGGATCCGGAGAAAGAGGCCCGCCGGCTGGTGGAATCCGCCGCTGCCACCCCTGAGGGTGCGGAGGCGGCGGTCTTCTACGGCTTCGGGCTGGCCTATCACATCGAAGCCTTCTTCCGCATGCATCCCCGGGGACGGGCGGTGGTCCTGGAGCCTGACCCGGCGCTCTTCGCCGCGGCGCTGCGGGTCCGCCCCTACCGGGAACTTTTCGCCCGGGAGGGGTTCCGGCTCCTGCTGGCCGTTCCTTCCGGGGAACTGGCCGCCGTCCTGGGGGACTGGGAATCCGGGTCTTTCCGGGTCATCCGCCACCGCCCGGCCTGCGCGGCGAACCCCGGCTACTTCGCCGAGGCCGACGAGGCCCTGTCCCGGCTCGCCTCCCGCCGGGAGATCAACATCAATACCCTGAAGCGCTTCGGGCGGCTCTGGGTGCGCAACCTCGCCCGGAACATCCGGCTCATCCGGGAGGTCCCGGGGGTCCGGCATCTGGAGGGGGCCTTCTCCGGGGCTCCGGGAGAGCCCGAGTCATCGGGACAGCGGAAAGGGCCGGGACAGGGCAAAACGCCGGCGCGCCCCGGCATCCCCGGCCTGGTGCTTGCGGCGGGCCCCAGTCTGGACCAGGTCCTTCCCCGGCTGCGGGAACTGCGGCGGCGCTGCCTGCTCATCGCGGTGGACACCAGCCATGCGGCCTGCCTCCGGGCGGGGGTGGAACCGGACTTCGTCGTGGTGGTGGATCCCCAGTACTGGAACACCCGGCATCTGGACCGGGTCGGGGGGAGCGGGAGGATCCTGGTCTCCGAGTCCTCCACCCATCCCCGGGTCTTCCGTATCATGGGGGGGAAGCTTTTCCTGGCCGGATCGGTTTTCCCCCTGGGCGCCTATCTGGAGGAAGCTTCCGATTCCAAGGGCCGGCTCGGGGCGGGGGGGTCCGTGGCCACCAGCGCCTGGGACCTGGCCCGCCTTCTGGGGACGGACCCCATCGTCATGGCGGGGCTGGATCTGGGTTTTCCCGGCGGGGGCACCCACTTCGCCGGAAGCTTCTTCGAGGAGCGGTCCCTCACCACCGCCGACCGCTTCCGCCCGGCGGAGACGGCATCCGCCTCCTATCTCTGCGAAGCCGGGCCCCGCCGGGTTCCCGCCAACGACGGAGGGATGACGCTGACGGATCGGCGGATGCTGGTCTACATCCACTGGTTCGAGTCCCAGCTGCGGCTCCACCGGGACAGGGAGACCCTCAACCTGTCCCCCGGCGGCGTGGCGATACGGGGCATGAGGTTCGTCGGCATCGAAAGCATCCTGGCCCTGGAGGACCGACGGGCGGCCATCGACGAAAGGCTCGGGGAACTCACGAGGGTCCCTGCGGCCCCGGCGGATCCCCGGAGGTTCCACGCCGCCCTGCAGGGACTGGAGGAAGAACTGCGCCGTCTGGCGGGGCTCTGCCGCCGGGGTCTCGCTGTGGTGGACCGGGGGCCCGGCGGATCCGGCGCGGAAGACCTGGCGGAATTGGACGGGATAGACCGGGAGATCTCGTCCCTCCGGCACCGGGACATCGCGGGCTTTCTCCTGACCTCGACGCTGACGGAGATCGAAGGCGCGGTGCGGGGCGACCCGCGGGCGGTCCGGGAGTCCTCCCGAAGACTCTACAGGGACCTTCTGGAATCCGCGGAGTACCACCTGCGGGTCCTGAACGGAGCGCACTGAAAACCTTCAAGATTTTTCCCCGCCCCTCCGAAGATATTAATGGGAGATCGGTGTTGCGATCCTCCCGACGGTATGCGCTTTCGACGTCCAGGGCATACCGTTTTTTTTTTGCACCCGCCGGCCATCCCGCCGGGCAGGCCCGGGGCCGGCCCCCGCTGAAAGGCCCGCCGCCTGTACCGCCGTGCCGGGTGGGCCGAGTGGGCCGGGACTCCGGCGCCCGCCGGCCATCCCGCCGGGCCGGCCTCCGCTGAAGGGCCCGCCGCCTGTCCCGCCGGGCCGGGGCAGCCCCTCTCTGAAAGGCCCGCCGGGC
>JAKQWJ010000294.1 GCA_029562045.1 Spirochaetota bacterium
TTTCCCCTGGCCAAGCAGGGGCTGGCGGGCCGGGCCATCGGCATCGCCACCACCGGCTCCTTCCTGGGCTCCATGATCGGCATGGTGGCCATGGCGCTCTTCACCCCCCTCATCGGGTCGGTGGCGCTGAAGTTTCAATCCTTCGAGTTCTTCTGGTTCGCCGTTTTCGGCATCGTCATCTGCGGAAACCTCACCGCCCCGAAGGATCCGCTGAAGGGCTGGATCGCCGGGTTCATCGGCCTTTTCGTGGCCATGATCGGCATGGAGGGTATCCATGCCCATGTCCGCTACTCCTTCGGGAACACGGACCTCTCCGGCGGCATCGCCCTTATCCCCGCCATGGTGGGCGCCTTCGGGCTGGCGGAGATCATCACCGTCATGCGCTTTTCCACCTACGAGGTGGTCAAGGCCAAGATCGACCGGGTGATTCCCCGGCTGACGGATATTACCCGCTACTGGAAGACCATCGTCCGGTCCGGAATCGTGGGCACCATCATCGGAGCCATCCCCGGGGTGGGCGAAGACATCGCCGCCTGGGTTTCCTACGACATGGCCAAAAGGAGCGCCAAACCGGAAGAAAAGGAAAAGTTCGGGAAGGGCAGCATCGAGGGGCTCCTGGCCGCCGAAACGGGCAACAACGCCTGCGTCCCCGGAGCGATCATCCCGGTCCTCACCCTGGCCATTCCCGGCTCCGCTCCGGCTGCGGTCCTGCTGGGGGCCATGCTGATTCACGGAGTCCGGCCGGGGCCGCTCATCATGGTGGAGTTCCCCACCTTCATCTACGAGGTGGTGGCCATGGTGCTGCTGTCCACCGTGGCCATGTTCGTGCTGGGTCTCTCCCTGGTCCGCAGCCTGGTCAAGGTGCTGACCATCCCCCGCCAGAGACTGATGCCCATCATCTTCGTCCTCTGCGTGGTGGGCTCCTTCGCCATCCAGGCCCGCCTTTTCGACGTGGGAGTCATGGTGTTTTTCGGCCTCCTGGGCTTCTTCCTCCGGGAGATGGACTACCCCATGGCCCCTCTGGTGCTGGGCATCATCCTGGGGGACATCCTGGACAAGAACCTGCGGCGCTCCCTGGTCCTGTCCAACGGAGACCTGACCCCCTTCTTCACCCGGCCCATCTGTCTGGCGATCTTCCTGGTGACGGTCTTCATCATCGTCAGCCGGACCCGCTGGTTCACCGCGCTGACCGGGAAGTTTCGGCGTTCCCCCCGGCCCGCAGCCTAGGCGCCGCAGAGAGTCTTCCCCGCGGCCCGGCCCGTACGCCGGAGAGCCCCAGAGGGTCGTCAGCGGCCCGGCCCGCCGCCCAGGCGCCGCCGGGACCGGCCCGCTTTCCCCGGCGCCCCTTTGGGCGCCGCCGGAAGCTGAGGGCATCCTTCCGGGAGACCTTCCCCCGGGACCGGGCTTCACAAAAAAAGCCCCCGAACCTCGGGGGCTTTTTTTTCCGGCCCTTCCCCTAGGCGAGCCACTCCTCCAGATGGGACCGGACAAAATCGTCGTCGGTGAGGTGCGGGTAGGCCCGGCACACCCGGTCGATCTCCTCCCGCTGCCCGGGGGACAGGGTTTCCGCGGGGTCCAGGCACCAGACGCCCTCCAGGAGCCCCTGGCGGCGCAATATCTCGTGAATGCCCGGAATGCAGCCGGCGAAGTCGTGGGCGGCGTCGAAGATGGCGGCGTTGGCGTCGGTGATCTCCATGGCCAGGGTCAGCATGCCCCGGGGGATGTCCCCACGGCTCCGACGGATTTCCCTGACCCGGGACATCAGTTCCACCGCCTTGCCGGTCCAGACGCTCCACTGCCCCAGAAGCCCTCCCCGGATGTGCAGGGCCTCGCCCCCGCCCCCGTCGAAGGGCCCGAAGCCGGTCAGGAGGTCCAGCAGGATGTTGTCGTCGTTTCCGGTGTACAGCGTGACCTCCTTCTCCCTCCCCGCGTCCCGGACCGCCCGGACCACATCCAGGGTCCGGTAGCGGTTGAAGGGGGCGATCTTGATGGCCACCAGGTTCTCGATCTCCGCCAGGCTCCGCCAGAACTCGTAGGGAAGCACCCGGCCCCCCACCGAAGGCTGCAGATAGAAGCCGATGATGGGGATGACCTCCGCCACCTTCCGGGCATGGTCCGTCATGACCGCGATGGAGTCCGTGGGAAAGGCGGACAGGGAGAGGAGTCCCGCGTGGTAGCCCTGGTCCCGGAGAAACCGCGCCTCCTCCAGGGCCTGGTCGGTCCTTCCGCAGATCCCCCCCACCTTGACGACCCTCCGGTTCCTCGCCGCCCCGTGCCGGTCGATGACCCGGGACACCAGGGACAGCACGGGCCGGAAGAGGCCGTGCTCCGGGGCCCGGATGGCGAACTGGGTGGTGTGGACTCCGATGGCGATCCCGTCGGCTCCGGAATCGATGTAGTACTTCACCAGGGCCTCCTGCCGTTTGGGGTCGAACTCCCGCCGGGCGTTCAGAGCCAGGGGTATGGCGGGAATGACTCCCCCCTGGGCGATGATTTTTTCAATATCCCGGGGCATTGCCGCTTTCATTGTTCCTCTCCTTTCTCAGTAGTTGCCGTCCCGGCTTTCAAAATGGGTGGGCTTCCCCAGGGAAGCGCCTCCGGCCAGCATCCAGTCCGCCGTGAGGTCCAGGGCCTCCCTCAGGCTCACCCGGGGGTAGCCGAAGAGGCCCGCCGCCTCCGCAGCGTTGCTCAGATACATCCCCTCCCCGGGGGAGCCGGCAAACCGGGGCTCCCTGCCGAACCTGCGCCCGAATTCCAGGGCCGCCCAGCGGACCGACACCGTCTCGGGCCCGGTGATGTTCAGCACCGCCGCGGGAGAACTGCAGCGCTCCAGGGACAGGAGGGTCTGGGTGATCACATCCCCCTGCCAGATGCAGTTGAACCAACCCATGGTCACATCGACGGGTTCGCCGCGCAGGACCTTCAGGGC
>JAKQWJ010000306.1 GCA_029562045.1 Spirochaetota bacterium
CCCCGAGAGCTTGCCCACCCGCATGTCCGCCAGGTCTTCGATCTGCAGGAGGCGCAGGGTGTCCTGGATTTTTTCCTCGTCCCGTCGGGTGATCCGCTTGGGGAAACTCCGACGCACCAGGACCCCCGACTCCACCACCTCCCGGACCGTGGCGGGAAAGCGGGGGTCCACGTAGGTGGATTTCTGGGGAAGGTAGCCCAGGGACACCCCCGGGCCGGTCCGGATCCGTCCCCCCGCGGGAGGCGTCAGCCCCACCAGGGCCTTGATCAGCGTGGTCTTGCCCGAACCGTTGGGTCCCGCCACGGCGAGAAAATCACCGGAGGGCACGGAAAAACTGATATCCGTAAGGACCTCGTAGGCGCCGTAGCGGACCGTGAGGCCCTCCACCTGAATGAGATCGTCCTGCATCGGTCCACTATAGTACCCGGCGGGGAAAAGATCAAAGGGGACGGGGCCTCCTTTGAACTTTTCCTGCGGGTATGATACTCTATCGGAACACAACGTAGCTTGCTGCCTGGGAGGGGGGATGTCTACGCGACTCAAAGAACCGCCGGTCTACGACGAGAGCAAGATCAAAACCTTGAGCTCTCTTGAGCACATCCGTCTCCGGACGGGGATGTACATCGGCCGTCTGGGGGACGGCGGCAATTTCGACGACGGTATCTACATATTATTGAAAGAAGTGGTGGACAACAGCGTCGACGAGTTCATCATGGGCTTCGGGAACCGCATCGAGGTGACGGTGAAGGACGGAGCCGTGACGGTCCGGGACTACGGCCGGGGCATTCCCCTGGGAAAGCTGGTGGAGTGCGTGTCGGTCATCAACACCGGGGCCAAATACAACGACGAGGTTTTTCAGTTCAGCGTGGGGCTGAACGGCGTGGGGACCAAGGCGGTGAACGCCCTGTCATCGGATTTCCGGGTGGTTTCCTTCCGGGAGGGCCGCTGCGCCGAGGCCGTCTTCTCCCGGGGGATCCTGAAAAACCGGCGGGAGGGCAAGGCGGCCGCCGAGAAGCCCGGGACCCTGGTGGAGTTCCGGCCGGACCCGGAGATCTTCGGGGAGCACGAGTTCAACCCGGAGTTCATCGAAAAACGGATGTGGAACTACGCCTACCTCAACAAGGGGCTGACGCTGGTCTTCAATAAACGGGAGTTCCGCAGCGACAACGGCCTTCTGGACCTCCTGTCCTCGGAAGTGGGGAACACCGTGTACTACGACCTGGTCTACCACAGCGGCAATCACCTGGAGTTCTCCTTCACCCACACCGAAAACTACGGGGAGACATACTTCTCCTTCGTCAACGGCCAGTTCACCGGCGACGGGGGGACCCATCTCTCGGCCTTCCGGGAGGGGGTTCTGAAGGGCGTCAACGAGTATTACGGCAAAAACTACACCGGAAGCGATGTCCGGGAGGGTTTTGCCGGGGCGGTGGCGGTGAAGCTGCAGAACCCCATCTTCGAAAGCCAGACCAAGAACAAGCTGGGCAACGGGGAGATCCGGGGATGGATCGTGGGGGATGTGAAATCCGCGGTGGTGACGGCCCTGCAGCGGAACAAGAAACTGGCCAAGCGGCTGGAGGAGAAGATCCTCTCCAACGAGAAACTCCGAAAGGAGCTGGTGCTGGTCCAGAAGGAGGCCCGGGAGGCGGCCAAGAAGATCGCTCTGAAGATCCCGAACCTGAAGGACTGCAAGTACCATCTGGGGGAGGACGGGGAGAAGGGGGAGAACTCGACGATCTTCCTCACCGAGGGCCAGTCCGCCTCGGGCTCCATGGTCTCCGCCCGGGATGTCTACACCCAGGCCATCTTCTCCCTCCGGGGAAAGCCCCAGAACATGTACGGCCGGAAAAGGACCGCCATCTACCGGAACGAGGAGCTTTTCAACCTGATGATCGCCCTGGGCATCGAGAACGATCTGGAAAACCTGCGCTACGGAAAGATCGTCATCGCCACCGACGCGGATTACGACGGTTTCCACATCCGGAACCTGCTTCTGACCTTTTTCCTGAACTTCTTCGAGGAGCTTGTTGTGGCGGGGAGGGTCTTCATCCTGGAGACCCCCCTGTTCCGGGTGCGGAACAAGAAGGAAACCGTGTACTGCTACTCCATCAGGGAGCGGGACGAGGCAATGGCCCGGATCGCCGGGCCGGAGGTCACCCGTTTCAAGGGGCTGGGGGAGATAAACCCCGGCGAGTTCGGCCGCTTCATCGGTCCGGACATCCGGCTCCTGGCGGTGAACATCAAATCCATCAAAAGCATCCCCGAGACCCTGGAGTTCTACATGGGGAAAAACACCCCCGAACGGCGCAGCTTCATCATGGAGAACCTGGTCTGACATGACGTACATCAACAAGCTCTACGAGACCAACTTCATCGAGTACGCCTCCTACGTCATCAAGGAGAGGGCCATCCCCCATCTGGACGACGGCCTGAAGCCGGTGCAGCGCCGGATCCTGCACAGTCTCTTCGAGATGGACGACGGGAAGTTCCACAAGGTGGCCAACGTGGTGGGCCACTGCATGAAGTACCACCCCCACGGGGACGCCTCCATCTACGAGGCCCTGGTGGTGCTGGCCAACAAGGATATCCTCATCGACAGGCAGGGGAACTTCGGCAATATCCTCACCGGCGACGCCGCTTCCGCCGCCCGGTACATCGAGTGCCGGGTCCTTCCCCTGGCCCGGCAGATACTCTACAACCCGGACATAACCACCTACGAAGACTCCTACGACGGGCGCAACCGGGAGCCGGTGGTCTTCCCCGCCAAGGTCCCGCTGGTTCTGGTCCTGGGAACCGAGGGGATCGCCGTGGGGATGTCCACCAAGATACTGCCCCACAACTTCGTGGAGGTCATGCAGGCGGTGGCGGCCCGTCTGCGGGGCAAAAAAATCGCCCTGTACCCGGACTTCCCCTCCGGCGGGCTCATGGACGTTTCCGGCTACGAGGACGGCAACGGCAGGGTTCTGGTGCGGGCCAGGCTGGACACCTCCGACCCCAAGCGCATCGTCATCCGGGAGCTTCCCTTCGGCTGCACCACCGAAAGTCTCATCGAAAGCGTCGAGGCGGCGGCCCGGAAGGGAACCATCAAGATCGCGGGGATCAGCGACTTCACCGCGGAAAATGTCGAGATCGAGATCCGTCTGGCCCGGGGGGCCTACGCCACGGATGTGGTGGACGCCCTCTACGCCTTCACCGACTGCGAGGTCTCGATCCCGGTGAACCTCCTGGTCATCCGGGACTCCGCGCCGGTGCAGATGTCGGTGAGCGATATCATCGACTACCACGGGAAAAAGCTGGTGGAGATCCTCAAGCAGGAGCTTCTGCTGGAGCAGGGCGCCCTGACGGAGCGGCTGCACCAGAGGACTCTGGAGCGGATCTTCGTGGAGGAGAGGATCTACAAGGGGATCGAAGAGAAAAAAACCCAGGAAACGGTGGAAAAGGCGGTCATCGACGGCTTCAGGCCCTTTGCGGCCCAGATCAAGAGGAAGGTTTCCCCCGAGGATGTGGAGAGGCTGTTGAAGATCCCCATCCGGCGGATCTCGCTGTACGACATGGGCAGGGCCAAAAAGGAGATGGAGGAGATCCGGGCCCGGCTCAAGGAGATAAAGCTCCATCTGTCCCGCCCGGCGGATTACGCCGTGTCCTTTCTGGAGGGGATCATCGCCGCCCAGGGGAAGAACCATGCCCGGCGCACCAGGATCCAGTCTTTCCGGCAGGTGGATGTCCGGGAGGCGGCGGTGCGGAACCTCCGGCTCCGCTACGACGAGGAAACGGGCTATCTGGGCTACGGCATCTCCGGCGGGCGGGTCATGTTCGAGGTCTCCGAGTTCGACCGTCTCCTGGTGATCCGGAAAACCGGAGTCTATTCGGTGGTCAGGGTTCCGGAGAGGCTCTTCGTGGACAAGGGGCTCCTGTACTGCGGCTTCGCGGAGAAGGAGATCCTGGCGGACAAGGTCTTCTCCCTGCTGTACCGGGACCCCAAGACCGGCCTGGGCTACGTGAAACGGGCGAAGATCGAGAGCTGGATCATCGAAAAGACCTACGAAATAGTCCCGGAGGGGATGGAAATCCTGAAACTCACCACCCGGGAGGACGCCGTTATCCACGCGGAGTACGAGCCGGCCCCCAGGCTCAAGGTGCTGGAGGAAAAAATCGGTCTGAAGAAATTTCCCGTCAAGGGTCTGAAGGCGGCGGGGGTGAAAATTTCGACGAAAAAGGTGAAAACCGCCCGATTCGTCAAGGCCCCGGGGAAGCGGGACGGGGAGGCCTGAATCCCGGGGGGCGGATTCCCGGCGACCCGGAGTTTCCGCCGGGTGGACCGGGTCTTCCGCCGGGCGGACCGGGTCTTCCGCCGGGCGCACCGGGTCTTCCGCCGGGTGGACCGGGTCTTCCGCCGGGTGGCCGGGGCCCTTTTCGGCCCCCGCCGGTGCGCCCCGGCCTGCGCTCCCCGGCCTGCGCTCCCCGGCCTGCGCTCCCCGGCCTGCGCTCCCCGGCCTGCGCTCCCCCGCCGGTGCTCCCCCGCCGGTGCTCCCCCGCCGGTGCGCCTCGGCCTGCGCTCCTCCGGCCTGGGGGCGGGTTCCCGGGGTCGGGGCGCCCTCCGGGAGCCCTGTACAGACCCTCCGCTGGCGGAGAAGGGGCTTTTCG
>JAKQWJ010000218.1 GCA_029562045.1 Spirochaetota bacterium
GTTTTTTGCGGATCGCGTCGGTGGCCCCGTAGGGCTGTCCGCCCCCGCCGATGCAGCCGCCCCGGCAGGCCATGACCTCGATGAAATGGTAGGGCATCTCCTTGCCCGTCCGCCGGGCCTCCCGGAGCATGTCCATCAGCTTCTGGATATTCCCCATCTGGTGGGCCACCGCGATCCGGACCTCCTTGCCGGCGATGGTCAGCCGGGTCTCCTTGACCCCCTCCATGCCCCGGACATCCTCCAGGTCCAGATTCATCAGTTCGTTTCCCGTTATCAGGGCGTAGGCGGTCCGGAGGGCCGCTTCCATGACCCCCCCGGTGGCGCCGAAGATGGTGCCCGCTCCGGTGTAGATCCCCAGGGGGTCGTCGGCGTCTTCGTCGGGCAGGTTCAGGAAATCGATCCCCGCGGACTTGATCATCCTGGCCAGTTCCCGGGTGGTGAGGGACACGTCGATGTCCTGGCATCCGGAGGAGTACATGGACTCGGACCGGATGATTTCATACTTCTTGGCCGTACAGGGCATGATGGACACCATGAAGATGTTCTTGCAGTCCAGCCCTTCTTTTTCGGCGTAGTAGGTGTTGGCCAGGGCCCCCACCATGGCCTGGGGTGATTTGGCGGTGGAGAAGAGGTCGATGAGGTCGGGGTAGTACTTCTCCAGGTAGTCCACCCAGGCGGGGCAGCAGGAGGTGATGAGGGGAAGAGGCCCGTTGCCGCGGACGAAGCGCTCCACGAACTCCGAGCCCTCCTCCATGATGGTGAGGTCCGCGCCGAAGTTGGTGTCGAAGATGGATTTGAAGCCCAGCCTCCGCAGGGCGGAGTAGGCCTTGTTGGTCACCAGGGTGCCCGGCTCCAGGCCGAAGGCCTCCCCCAAGGCGACCCGGACCGCCGGCGCTATCTGCACGATGCAGTGTTTGGTGGGGTCCTGCAGGGCCTTCCAGACCTTGGCGGTTTCGTCCTTTTCGTAGATGGCCCCCACGGGGCAGTGGGCCGAGCACTGGCCGCACTTGATGCAGGGGCTCTCCCCCAGGGGGGCGTCCCCGGCGGCGGCGATCTTCATGGTGTCGCCCCGGCCCACAAACTCCAGGGCCCAGACGTTCTGCATGTCCTGGCAGACATGGACGCAGCGGCCGCACTTGATGCAGTTTCTGGGGTTCAGGGTCAGGGACGGGGTGCTTTCGTCGATCTGCAGTTCGTGGATCTTGTAGTCGAAGGGCATCTCCCGGATGCCGAAGTCGGCGGCGATCTTCTGCAGTTCGCAGTTCTGGTTCCGGGGGCACTGGAGGCATTCGCTGGGGTGGGAGGAGAGGATGAGTTCCAGGACGGTGCGGCGCACCTCCACGATCTCCGGGTCGTGGGTGATGATGCTCATCCCCTCTTCCACGGGGGTGGCGCAGGCCCGGAGCATCTTGTTGGAACCCTCCACCTTGACCACGCAGATTCCGCAGGCCGCCCAGGCCGGCAGGTCCGGGTGGTAGCAGAGGGTGGGGATCTTGACCTTGACGAGTCTCGCCGCATCGAGAATGGTCATGCCTTCGTGGACGAAGAAAGGCATGCCGTTGACCTTTATGTTGAGCGTTTTCGCGTTCACAGATGTACTCCTTATTTGCGCACCACGGCGCCGAACTTGCAGACCGAGTAACACTCGCCGCATTTGATGCAGGCCGCCTCATCGATCACGTGGGGCTGCCGCCTTTCCCCCTTGATGCAAACCACCGGGCACCGGCGGGCGCAGAGGCCGCAGCCGATGCACTTGTCCGGCAGGATGAAGTAGCGGACCAGGTCCTTGCACTTGCCGGCGGGGCAGGTTTTTTCGTCGATATGGGCCAGGTATTCCTGGGGGAAATAGTGCATGGTGGAAAGGACCGGGTTCGGCGAGGTCTGGCCCAGACCGCAGAGGGAGGCCTTCCGCATGGCGTGGCCGATCTGCTTCATCCTGTCCAGGTCCTCAAGGGTCCCCTTGCCCTTGGTGATCTTGTCCACATAGTCGTAGAGCTGGCGGCCGCCCACCCGGCAGGGGGCGCACTTGCCGCAGGACTCGTCCACGGTGAAGCCCAGGTAAAACTTGGCGATGTCCACCATGCAGTCGTCCTCATCCATGACGATCATGCCGCCGGAACCCATGATGGATCCCAGCTTCTGGAGGTTTTCATAGTCGATGGGGGTGTCGATGTACTCCGCGGTGATGACGCCCCCCGAGGGTCCGCCGGTCTGGACGGCCTTGAACTTCCTGCCGTTGGGGATGCCCCCGCCGATATCGTAGATGATCTCCCGCAGGGTTGTCCCCATGGGGACCTCCACCAGGCCGGAGTTCTTGATCTTGCCGGTGAGGGCGAAGACCTTGGTGCCCTTGGAGGTTTCGGTCCCGATTTTGGAGAACCACTCCCCGCCCTTCAATAAAATGATGGGGATGTTGGCCCAGGTCTCCACGTTGTTGATGACCGTCGGTTTCTTCCAGAGGCCCTGCACCGCCGGGAAGGGCGGCCTGGGGGTGGGCATGCCCCGTTCCCCCGCCAGGGAGACCAGCAGGGCGGTCTCCTCGCCGCAGACGAAGGCCCCGGCCCCGAAGCGGATCTCCACCTCGAAACTGAAGCCGCTCCCCAGGATATCCTCCCCCAGGAGCCCCATCTCGGTGGCCTGCTTGATGGCCAGCTCCAGACGGTGGATGGCCAGCGGGTACTCCGCCCGGATGTAGATGTATCCCTTGTTGGACCCCACCACCCGGCCGGCGATGGCCATGGCCTCCAGGACCGAATGGGGGTCTCCCTCCAGGGCGGAGCGGTCCATGTAGGCGCCGGGGTCGCCCTCGTCGGCGTTGCAGACGATGTATTTCAAGGGGTCCTTGACCTTCCGGGAGAAGTTCCACTTCATCCAGGTGGGGAAGCCCGCGCCTCCCCGGCCTTTGAGGCCCGATTTCTTCAGCTCCTCCAGGACCTGGTCCGGGGTCATCTCGAAAAGCACCTTGGCCAGGGCCGCGTACCCGTCCCGGGCGATGTACTCGTTTATGTCCTCGGGGTTGATGAGGCCGCAGTTCCGCAGGACTATCCGGAACTGCTTCTGGTAGAAGGAGATGTCTTCGATCCGGGCGTGCTTCCTGGTTTCCTCCCCCTGGTACAGGAGCCTTTTGACCTGCCGGCCCTTCACGACGTGCTCCGCCACGATTTCCTTCGCGTCCTCGGGCTTCACCTCCACGTAGAAGGATTCGTCGGGCAGCACCTTGACGATGGGCCCTTTTTCGCAGAACCCGAAACACCCGGTTTTGACGATCTGAACATCGTCCTTCACCCCATGGGCCTCGCATTCGGCGATGAGGTTCTTGTAGATGTCGTCCGCTTTGCTGGATTCGCAGGCCGTTCCGCCGCAGACCAAGATGAATTGTTTGAATGCCATGGAGTTCCTCCGTGTTACTGCTGCATGATGTCGGCGGACGGCCGATCCAGGATGTGGTCGTTGATGAGCACTTTGCCCAGGATGTGTTTCCGGACGATTTTGACCGCCGTGTCCTTGTCCACGTTGCCGTAGAGGATGTTGGGCATGCCGGGCATCAGTATCTCCACCGTGGGTTCGGCGTAGCAGAAGCCCATGCAGCCGGTCTGACGGACCACCACGTTGTGCATGTTCTGGTTGTCCAGCTCCGTCAGGAAGGCGGACATGGTGTCCTTCGCCCCCGCGGCGATGCCGCAGGTGGCCATTCCGATGATGATTTCGATATCTTTTCCTTCGACTTCGCGGCGATCCATGGATTTCTTTTTTTCGTCGCGGAGTTTTTTCAGGTCTTCAAGGGTCATTTTTGCCATGACGTGCTCCTTTTTCAGGGGATTGAACGGAATCCTCCAGGGATTCCAGATATTGTTCGAGGATGGCGAGGGATCCGACGGATTCCAGGTCCTCCAGGGTTTCAAGCAGTTCCCGGCGGGAAAGATCGTAGGATTCCGTCCCCAGCGCCCGGTGGATGGCCATGTCGTGGCTGCCGGGGAGGGACAGGATCTGCCGGAAGGTTTCCGGAAGGCTGCCCAGGGGGGGGGTGTCCAGATGTCGGAGATCGAAGCGGAAGGACACGGTGGTGCCCGCCCCGGGGCGGGAGGAGATGGAGAAGTCCCCTCCCGTCTCGTTCAGGGCCTGAACCAGAAAGGGGATGCCCAGCCCCACCCGGCGGCCGGGGTGCTTTTTCCCGTCCGTGCCGAAGGGGTCCCGGGCGCGGAGGATTTCCGCTTCCGTCATGCCTTTGCCTGTATCCTTCACGCTCACCTTCAGGTTCCCATCGTCCTGGATGATCTTGATCTCGGTGAATCCGGAGCCCGCGTCCAGGGCGTTCTCCACGATATCCGCCAGAAAATCGGTGATCCGGTAATGCATCTACTCGGCGCGGTATTTGGCGATGATCTCCGCCAGCTGGTCCTTCTTCACCTTGCCGTAGACATCCTTATCCACCATGACCACCGGGGCCAGACCGCAGCAGCCCACGCAGCGCACCGCGTCGATGGAGAAAAGGCCGTCCTCGGTGACGGTGTTGATGCCTGTCCCCAGGATCTCCTCCAGCCCCTGGATGAGGTCCTCTCCGCCCTTCAGGTAGCATGCGGTGCCCATGCAGACGGCGATCTTGTGCTTTCCCGGCTTGGTCAGTTTGAAGAAATGGTAGAAAGTCACGACCCCGTACATCTTGGCCAGCGGGACCCCCAGGTCCTTGCTGAGCTGCAGGGCCACCGGCCGCGGGACGTAGCCGTACTCTTCCTGCACTTTATGGAGAATCATGATGAGATTCCCCGGCCTGTCCTTCCATTCTTCGACGAAATTCCGCAATTCTTCGGTGAGCTTAATCTCTTCGGCTGCGACGGCCATGATACCTCCCTCATCCCTCTCGGGGCTTCTATCGTGCCGCCATTGTATGATGATTCGATAAAAAATGCAACAGTGAGTTGCCGTAAATGAGAAAAAAATCCTATTTCGTGAAATGTTGTCGTTATTTATTGCATATAACGAGTTATTGGTTTATACTCTTGTAGATTATTGTGAAACAGGATTCGTACTGTCGTGAAGGAACTGAATAAAAGCACCATTCTGCGCCTGGCCCGGTATCTGCGGGTTCTGCAGAAACTCAAGTCCCTGGGCTTCGTCAAGGTTTTCTCCAACAATCTGGGGGACGCCATCGGGGTCACCCCTGCGGTGGTCCGGAAGGACTTCTCCATGATTTCCATTCCGGGGAACAAGCGGGGGGGCTACAACATCGATACCCTCATCGCCCACCTGGGCGCCGCCCTGGGGAAGGATCAGGTTCACGAGGTCATCATCGTCGGCTGCGGCAGGATCGGCTCCGCCCTGATGGAATACCGGGAGTTCGCCAAGGAGGGCATCCATGTGGTGGCGGGGTTCGACAGCGACCCCGCCCGGGTGGCCGCGTCGGCCAACGTGCCCATTTACGACATCCGGGAAATGCCGGACTTCATCCGGTCCCGGGGCATCACCGTGGGGATCGTGGCGGTGCCCGACGCCGCGGCAGCCCAGGTTCTGTCACGCATGACCGAGGCGGGGATCCAGGGAGTCCTGAATTTCGCCCCGGTGGAGCTCAAGTGCTCCGAGGGCTGCCTCATCCACAACGTCAATCTGGGGCTGGAAATCGAAAACCTTTTCTATCTGCTCAAACTCGGGGATAGACAGTCCCCGGTCCATGAATTAACCTGAATGACCACAAAGGACGGCAGAATGACTTTCGACGACATCATCCGCGCCCTCTCCTGCACGGTGGTGGTCCGGGGGACCGCCTTCGAAACCGCAGGGATCAAATCGCTGGTTTCCTCGGATCTGATGAGTGATGTCCTCACCACCACCGAGGAGGATTTCATCATTTCCACATCCCTGAACTCGGAACAGGTGGTCCGCACCGCGGATATCGTCGGCGCCCTGGGCATCGTGCTGGTCAACGGCAAATATCCCCAGGACGCCATGCGCCGGCTGGCGGAGGAGCACGGCATAACCCTCCTGTCCACTCCCATGGACGCCTACCGGGTCTGCTTCACCCTGGGCTGCGCGATGGAGTCCCGGGGCCGGGCCTCGCCATGACCACCATCCCCATAAGCACCCATGATTCCCCCCCCTTCCTGCTGGATCTCATCTATCGGATGAAGATCAAGGACGTGATGACCCGGAATCTCATCACCGCCCGGAAGGAAAACAGCCTGCGGGACATCAAGCTGCTCATGAAGGAGAAGGCCATCACCGGGGTGCCCATCACCGAGCCGGAGACCAGGAGGATCCTGGGGGTCGTCTCGATGGACGACATCATCCGGGCCCTGGACGGGGGCTACATCGACGCGCCGGCGGAGCGGCACATGAGCCGGAACCTCATCGTGCTGGACGAGGACATGCCCCTCCAGTTCGCCATCTCCTACCTGGACAAGTTCCGCTACGGCCGCTTTCCGGTTCTGAACAAGGAGCGGGAACTGGTGGGGATCATCACCAGCCGGGACATCATCGTGGCGCTGCTGGTGGAGGTGAACAAGGAGGTGGAGAAGCTGGAACAGAAGATCGTCAATCCCGTTCCCGTGGCGGGGGAGGACATCCACCTGGAGTTCGCCGTGCGGAAACTGGATTTCGAGAACGCCGGCAAAGCTTCCACGGAGATCAAGAAGGTCCTGAAAACCAGGAATCTGAACCCCCAGATCGTCCGGAGGATCGCCGTGGCATCCTACGAGCTGGAAATGAACCAGGTGGTCCACGCCGAGGGGGGGACCATCTCCTTCGCCCTGCAGGGCGACCGGGTGGTGATCACCGCCCGGGACCTGGGGCCGGGAATCGAGGACGTGAACAAGGCCCTGCAGGAGGGTTTCTCCACCGCCAACGAGTGGGTCCGCTCCCTGGGCTTCGGGGCCGGCATGGGCCTTCCCAACGTGCGTCGGGTGTCCGACGAGTTTTCGATTCAATCCAAGCTCGGCGAGGGCACGACGGTGAAGTCCGTCATCTTCGCCGCGGCGGAACTGTAAACGAGGTGGACATGAAAATCGGGGAACTTGTGGAAAAACTGGGACTGGAAACCGTTCAGGGAGAGTGGAAGGAGCAGGAACTGAAGGGGGGGTACACCTCCGATCTCCTGTCCGATGTGATGGGTCACGCGGCCCAGGGGCAGGCCCTGATAACCATCCAGGCCCACAAGAACACGGTGGCGGTGGCCACCCTGGCGGGGATCTCGGCCATCATCATCGCCAAC
>JAKQWJ010000223.1 GCA_029562045.1 Spirochaetota bacterium
GCACCACATCCAGGCCCGCTTCCCGGCACCAGGAGCCCAGAGGAATCAGATCGAGAAACTCCCCGACCCCCAGGCTTTCCCCGCTCCGGAGGCACGATACCGGGAGCGCCACCCCTGCGGCAAAACGTGAAAAGCCGGGAAACTTCATTGGTCCACCTCCACCGACAACCCCGCCCGAAGGCACGGGAATCCATTTTCGAAGTATAGGACCCCATGGGCGGGCCGTCAATGAGCGGTTCTCTTTCCGACGGGACTATCCGCTGTGGCCCAGCTCCCGGAGCTTGTCGCGGAGCCGGGCGGCCTCCTCGTAATTTTCGACTTCCAGGGCTTTTTCCATTTCCGTTTTCAGGCGGTCGATTTCCAGGTCCAGCGATGAGGGGCTCGTTGCCTTTTTCTCCTCGTCCGCCACCAGTTTTACCGAGACCCCCGCTTCCCCGATGATGACCTCCGAGATGAAGATGGGGCATTTCACCCGCACCGCCAGGCCCAGGGCGTCGGAGGGTCGGGAATCGATGAATATTTTCTTCCCCCCCTGACGCAGCAGGAGCCGGGAGTAGAAGGTCCCCTCCTTGAGTTCGGTGATCTCGATCCGTTCCAGGGCGACGCTCATTTTTTCCATCAGGGAAACGAGAAGGTCGTGGGTCAGCGGCCGGGGCATGGGCACCCCGCCGAGGCCGATGAGGATGGAATGGGCCTCCAGCTGCCCTATGAATATGGGCACCGCCAGATCGGACCCCAGAGGTTTTACCAGCACCGCGTTTCCCTGCTCCGTATGGGCGACCGTCCAGATTTCGGCTTCCACGAGCATTCCGTTCTTCATGGCTGCCTCTAGTGTACGGGATTTCGGGGAAAAAATCAAACGCACCGGTTTGCGGATCTCAGATGCGCCACCGCGTTTTCGAAGATGGTCCGCCCCGCCGCAACGGAGGGGACCCCGCCCCGGGTCCAGCGGGGGTGGTTCCAGGGAAAGAGAAAACCTTCCGGGTGGGGCATCATGCCCAGAACGCGTCCGCTGCGGTCGGTGATTCCCGCCACGTCCATCTCCGACCCGTCGGGGTTGACGCCGTCGTAGAAAAAGGCGATGCGGTTCTCCCGGAGGAGCCCTTCCGCCGTTTCGGGGGAGCCGGCGACGAAGCGGCCCTCCCCGTGGCGGACCGGAAACAGGAGTCTGTCCAGGCCCCGGATCCAGGGGGAATGGTTCGCCGGGTTGGCGCGGATGGGGACCCACCGGTTTTCGAAAAGGCCGTGCCCGTTATGAATCAGCGACACCTCCGGCGCGAGGTCGCCGGACAGATTCGGCAGAATGCCCATTTTGACCAGCGCCTGAAACCCGTTCCCGACGCCGAGGATGAGACTGCCGCCCTCCACGAAGGCGTCCATCTCCTTCCGGAGCCGGCTCGCCAGGAGGCGGGCCAGGACCTTTCCCGCCCCCAGATGGTCACCGAAGGAGAATCCACCGGGCAGGGCGAGGATCCGGAAGGCGGACAGCATCCCGGGATCCTCCAGCAGGTCGAAAAGATGCACCCGTTCAGGGGCAGCCCCGGCCAGGCGGAAGGCTTCCGCCAGTTCCCGGTCGGCGCTTATGCCGCAGCCGGCAAGAACCAGAACCCTCGGGGAGGCGCTGCTCATGGGACAAGCTCCTTGGCGAAGGATTTCCAGGCCCGTTCGATCTCGTCCAGGCCCGCCCGCAGGATTTCGGCCTCTCCCCGCCGGATAACCAGGAGGTCCCCCGACGTCACCGGACCCAGCCGATGGAAAGGCGATCCCGCCATTATTTTCTCGAAGGCTTCCTGTTTGCCCGGCTTCACCTCGACGACGAGCCGGGACGGCGCCTCACCGAAGAGGAGCCCGGTGATTCCGGAGTCCCCGTCTCCGGCCCCCAGGCCTTTCAGGTCCGCCTTGAGCCCGAAGCGGCCGCCCAGGCAGCACTCCGCCAGGGCCACGGCGAGGCCGCCGTCGGACACATCATGACAGGAAGACACCAGGCCTGCCTGGACGGCCTGGTGGAACTTCCGGTACATCGCCGCCGCGGCCCCGGGATCCGCCTTCGGCCCCGGCCCCAGGGTCCGTCCCAGCACCCGTTCGTAGCAGCTACCCCCCAGGGCTCCGGGGGAAGCCCCCAGGAGGAATACCGGGGCCCCGGGATTCTTGAAATCCGTGGTCAGGGCCTCTCCGCAATGGGGGATGATCCCCATGACGGTGACCAGCAGCGTGGGCTTCACCGACACCTTCTTCCCGCCGATCCGGGCGTCGTTCTTCATCGAGTCCTTCCCCGAAATCAGGGGCAGGTTGTAGGCCAGGCAGGCATCCCGGAGCCCCCGGCAGGCCCGCACCAGCTGGGCCAGCTTGTACTCCCCGTCGGGGGTTTCCGGAGACTGCACCGGGTCGGGCCAGCAGAAATTGTCCAGCGCCGAGGCCAGGTCCGGGTCTCCCCCCAGGGCGATGTGCGCCCGGTAGGCTTCGTCCACCGCCATGACCGCCATGTCGTAGGTGTCTATATCGCTCATCCGGGGACAGATTCCATGGGTGATGGTCAGGCCCCGATCCGAATCGAACCGGGGACGGAAGACCCCGCCGTCGGTGGGCCCGTCGTCCCGGGCCCCGGAAAAGGGCTTCACCACCGATCCGGCCTGGACCTCGTGGTCGAAGCGCCGGACCAGGAGTTCCCGGGAGGCGATGTTGGGGTCCGCCAGCAGGGCCAGCAGGGCCTCTTTCGGTTCCATCCCCCGGGGGTCTCCCGCGGGACGGGAAGGCGCCTCCCAGCGCGCCCGCAGCCGCATCGTGGGAAGCCCATGATGCAGAAACCTCAGGGTCAGGGACCCGACGAGCTCATCCCCGTGCAGGATCTCCACGAAGCCGGTGTCGGTGAACTCCCCCACCACCGTCGCCTCCACTCCCCGGCGCCGGGCCAGGTCCAGGAACTCCCCGATCTTCTCCGGCGCCACCGACAGGCTCATCCTCTCCTGGCTCTCGGAGACCAGGATTTCCCAGGGCGCCAGGCCGGGGTACTTCAGCGGGCAGAGATCCAGCCGGATCCGTACGCCTCCGGAGGTCTGGGCCATCTCACCCAGGGAGGAGGAGAGCCCCCCCGCCCCGTTGTCGGTGATCCCCTTGTACAGGTCCCGGTCCCGGGCCTCCAGCAGGAAGTCCGCCAGCTTCTTCTGGGTGATGGGGTCGCCGATCTGCACCGCCGAGGTGGGGCTGGTTTCGTCCAGGGCGGCGGACGAAAAGGTGGCCCCGTGAATGCCGTCCTTGCCGATCCTGCCCCCGGCCATCACCGCCAGGTCCCCCGCCTCGATGCGTTTCTCCCAGGAGTTGCGGCCGTTGACCCGGGCGGGCAGGATCCCCGCGGTGCCGCAGAAAACCAGGGGCTTGCCCACGAAACTCCCGTCGAAAAGAAGACCCCCCGCCACCACCGGGACTCCGGACTGGTTGGCCCCGTCCACCACCCCCCGGTGGGCTTCCGCCAGGACCCGCAGGGGGTGGAACAGCCCCCGGGGGATCTCCTCCTCCGGAGTGGAGGGCTCCCCCAGGCAGAGCAGGTCGGTGTTGAAGATAGGCATCGCCCCGATGCCCGTCCCCAGGATGTCCCGGTTGACCCCGACGATCCCCGTGATGGCCCCGCCGTAGGGATCCAGGGCGGAGGGGGAATTATGGGTCTCCGCCTTGATGCAGACCACATGGTCCCCGTCGAAATCCACCACTCCGGAATTGTCGTGGAAAACCGATTTCAGGTCTCCGCGCTTTTTTGCCAGGGTTTCGGTGGTCCTTTTGATATAGGTGGCGAAGAGGGAATCGATGGTTTCCCGCCGGTCTCCTTCGGCATAGTCGATCCGGGCGGCGAAGATCTTGTGCTTGCAGTGTTCGCTCCAGGTCTGGGCCAGCATTTCCAGTTCCACATCGGTGGGCCCCTGGGGCAGGCCTTTTTTACGCCGTTCCGCTCCCGCCTCCCGGTAATACCCCCGGATAGCCGTCATCTCCTCCAGGGAGAGGGACAGGAGCCGGATCCGGGACAGCTGCTCCAGTTCCCCGTCGGAGAGCCCCTCCAGGACAATGGACTCCACACCAGGGGGGCTTTCCGCCACCCTGTGGGGGTAGAAGGCGGGGAACCTCCGACCCTTCTCCCAGCCGCTTCGGGTGATGATCTGCGCCCTTTCGATGAGGGGGTTGTGCAGCGCCCCGGCGATCTTTTCCGCGCGCTCCCCGGGGTCGCCCCGCAGGATGAAGGCGTACTGACGGGCGCTCTGCACCAGTCCCCCGGCATCCGGCTCCCTGTCCAAGGCCCGGAAGATGACCTCCCGGGCCGTGGCGGCCTCGGGGTTCATGACCCCCGCCCGGTAACTCACCTCCACCAGCAGATTCCAGTCCGGCAGGACCTCCGCCGCCCCGGACTCGTCCACATGGATCCTCTCCGCCACCGGATCGAGAAATATCTCCCGCGCCAGGTCGCCTCCGAAACCGCGGATCCCGTCGACGATCAGCACATCCAGCACCGCCGCGCTTTCCACGACGGGCCCCATCGACGAGGCGATTTGTCGGGCGATCCGAGCGCCCCGGCCGTCCAGAGAGAGTTTCCCGCAGGAGATTTCGATACGCATGTGGGAAAACCTTACAGGAAAAAAACAGGAAATTCAAGGTTCCGCACCGGGCCGCGCAGCGAGGCGCCGCCCGAGCCGCCGCCCGAGCCGCCGCCCGAGCCGCGCACCGGAGTGCCGCCCCGGGCGGCAGCCACCCCTCGGAGACCGGGAGACACCGCGGGCGCCGTCCCCCATTTCCGCCGCCGCCCGCTTCCGGATTGAAAAAGTCGGTCCATACGGGATAGAGTGACCCCATGAAAATAGCGGACATCATCCGGAACAACCTCAGCCTTCGGGAGAACCTGAACTGCGCGGAATCGATACTCAGGGCGGCCAACGACGACCTGGGTCTGGGCCTGAGCCCCGAGGCCCTGCGGCTGGCTTCGGGTTTCGGCGGCGGCATGAATATCGGTCACGCCTGCGGGGCCCTGACCGGGGCCGTCATGGTCCTGGGCTTTCTGTATGTGAAGGAGAAGGCCCACGAGAGCGAGCGGATCAAGGAGATCACCCGGAGGTTCATCGCCGATTTTGAAAAAGTCTATGGAACCATCATGTGCGAGCCCATCAAGGAAGCGCACCGGCACCCGGAATACAAGTGCACCAGCGTCATTCTCACATCGGCGGAACTGCTGGAAGAGCTGCTCCGCAGCGACCCGCCGGAAAACGTCGTCCTGCCGCGGGACTGAACGCGCCTCCGGACCCCGGATCGGCCCCGGCGTGCCGGACCAGGGACCCGGGACGGGGGGAAACAGCCCGAACCGGGGACGGCGGCCCGGGCATGACCGGGACCGGGAAGAGGGCCCGGGAAAAAGACAGCCCGGATGCGCCTGGTCAGGCCAGGACCGGTCCGTCAGGCCCCGCCCGACCCTCTGGCCGCTGGAGGTCCATGTCCGCCGTCACCCGCCGGGGCTTCCCGCCTCCTTCCACCTTCGGTAAAAGAAAAGCGCCGCCACCATGATGGCGTGGGTGTGGATCCCCGTCCCCATCTCCCGCTCCAGGTCCTCCACCGGGACCAGTTCGCAGTCTACGATCTCGTCGTCGTCCAGCTTCTGTTTTGCGGTCTTCCGGAGTCCCAGGCCGATGAAGGTGGTGCACCGGTTGCCCATGAAGGCGGGGTTCGGATTGATCCACCCCGCGGTGACCAGCCTATCCGCCTCGTAACCCGTCTCTTCCCGCAGTTCCCGGGCCGCCGCAGTCTCCGGACTCTCCCCGGGGTCCACGAGGCCGCCGGGAAACTCCAGGGTCAGGCAGCGTCCCCCCTGCCGGTACTGCCGGACCATCAGGAAACAGTCCCTCCCCGCATCGTCCCGGACCACCGCCACCACGTTGGCCCAGTCCGGGGAGTCGATGACCACGAAGGTCCCCTCCCTGCCCGAGGCGGCCCGGCGGCGGATCCTGTACAGATCGAAAATGGGAGTTTCGTACACCCTTTCCCGGGAAAGGTCCGTCCAGGCCAGGTGATCGTGATTCTCCTTTCCTGTCATTTTTCCTCCTCCTTGGGGTAGCGGAAGACGCCGCCCTCGACGCTCTGGAACAGCCAGGAGTCCCCCTCCTCCCCTCTGAGGAAGGATTCGGTGAGGGGAATTTTCCCTCCTCCCCCGGGGAGGTCCACCGCGTAGACCGGAAGGGCCATGGCGGAGAGCCTCCTACGAAGGATCCGCATGATTTCCCAGCCCCGGGACAGGGGAACCCGGAAGTGCGCCGTTCCCCGGGCCAGGTCGCCCTGGAAGAGGTAGTAGGGTTTCACCCCCCGGGAGACGAGCCCCCGAAACAGCTCTTCCAGCGTCTCGGGGTCGTCGTTGACCCCCCGGAGCAGAACGGTCTGACTCAGGAGGGGGATCCCCCCGTCCACCAACCGGGCCAGGGCTGCGGTGCACTCCGGCCCCAGTTCCCGAGGGTGGTTCAGATGCAGGACTCCCCACAGGGGGCGGCGCCTGGCCAGCCCCCGGACCAGCCGGGGGGTGATCCGGGAAGGCAGCGCCGCGGGCGTCCGGGTCCCCAGCCGCAGAACGATGCCTTCCCGGGCGGCCCGGACCGCATCCATCACTGCGAAGAGTCTCCCGTCCTCCAGGCTCAAGGGGTCCCCGCCGGAGAGGATGACTTCCCCGATCTCCCCGTGGGCCGCAAGGTATTCCCCGATGGCCCGGAGTTCCTCCGGGGACACCGTCCCCTCACCGCTCCCGGCGAAGTTTCGACGGAAGCAGTGACGGCAGGCCACGGCGCAGCGGTCGGTCACCAGTATCAGCGCCCGGTCCCGGTAGCGGTGGATGAGCCTGGGCAGAACCCTGTGCTTCTCCTCCTCCAGGGGGTCTCCCGATTCCCGGGGCAGGAAAGACAGCTCTTCCACCCGGGGAACGCATTGCCGCCTGATGGGATCCCCGGGGTCGCCGGAGACCAGGGACAGGAAATGGGGGGTAATGTTCAGGCCGAAACTCTCCGGCCGGGAGCCGGCCCGGGCGAACCAGGCCCTCTCCTCCGGGGTCAGGGAAATCAGACGCTCCAGCTGTTCCCGGCTTCTCACCCGTTGCCTCAGTTCCTCCTGCCAGCTCATTCTAGGCCCCGAATAAAAGCATGATAATGGGAATCACCACCAGACTCGCCGCGGTGGTGACCGTGGCGGTGACCCCCGCGTTCCGGTGATCCGCCCCGTAGGCCCTGGCCACCAGGGCGATCTGGGTCATCACCGGCATGGAGGCGGTAATGAGAAAGACCTTCCGCATCAGGTCCGGGGCGGGAATCCTCCCCAGAAGAAAAAAAGCCGCCGCCGGGGCGATGAGGAACCGTCCCGCCATGACGGCCAGGAGTTCCCGGTCCACCCGCATCCCGGCGAAACCCACGGAATGAATGGTGATCCCGATGATGATCATGGACAGCGGAGTGGTCATGGCGGCGGTGTATTTCAGGGCGCTCATGAGGAAGGAGGGGAGACGGATCTCCAGAAGAACCAGAGCCACCGCCACGATGAAGCAGACCACCACGGGGGAGAAGATCTGCTTCAGGGCGGCGAAAGAGAGGGCGGGGGCTTTTTCCGCCCCTCCGTCCCGCCTCAAAAAGTGGACGCCCAGGGTCCAGAACAGGGTGGTGTTTATCAGGTAGTAGAGGGTGACGAAGGGAACCGCCTCCTCCCCGAAAAGGGCGATATTGACGGGGACCCCCACGAAGATGGTGTTGGAAAAGGCAAAATTGGCCTGGAAAAGACCCCTCCGGCCCCGGGGCACCCCCAGGAGGCGGCCCAGAAGAACTGCGAGACCGTAGGCGAAGAGGATCGTCCCCAGCGGAACCAGAACTCCGGGCCCCAGTCCCAGAACCGCTTCCCGGTCGAAGGCGGCGGTGACGTTGGTCAGCATCAGGGCGGGGATGGCCACCCGGATGACAAGCCGGGAAATCGCCGCCACCGTCTCCTCGGAGAACCACCCCTGGACGCTGAGAATGTAACCCCCCGAGACCATGACCAGGATGGTCAGCACACCCTGCAGCGCTCCGAAAATCGCCGTCATCGCGACCTCATCCTTCCCTGCCGGAAAACGGGGAAGTTCCAGCCTTTCCGGTAGGACACCATGCGGAGCAGAAAAACCGTCCCCGAAGACAGAAGAGCGTTCATCTCCCGGGGGGCCCGCAGTGCGATCAGACCCATATGACAGAGAATTCCCACCACGCAGGCCAGGGCGTAGATCTCCCGACGCAGCACCGTGGGGATCTCCCCCAGAAGGACGTCCTTGATCATGCCCCCGGTGGTGCCGGT
>JAKQWJ010000226.1 GCA_029562045.1 Spirochaetota bacterium
CCGCGAACACCTCCACCCCGTCGGCCAGGGCCCCCGGGTCCGATACCACCACCTTGTCCAGGCCGTTCCAGGGAAAATCCACCACGATCCGTCCGCGGCTTTCGATGCCGGCTTCCACCGTCTGCCGGTGGGCCCGGCCATCCCGGACCAGGAAGATGTGGGGGTCCCGGTTTCTGTCCGCCACCGCCGGGGAGGGAAGGGTGAGGGCCCCCTTCCGGGCCGCCGTCACGAAGGTGACCCGCAGGGAGGCTCCCACCGGAAGGGAGGGACTCCCTGTTCCCGGAAGGGGGATCCGGACGGTGAAGGTCCGGGATGCCCCGCTGGCGGCGGGGGACACTTCCGAGACCCGGGCGCGGATCTTCCCGCCTCCCGGGGTTTCCACCTCCGCCTCCGATCCTCTGCCCAGACCCCGGCGCAGGTCTTCCTCGGCGGCTTCCACCAGGATCTCCCGGTCGTCGCTGCCGAAGTTGAGGATGGCCTGTCCCGGCATGACGCTCTGGCCGGGCTCGACCAGCCAGGAAAGGACGACACCGTCGAAGGGCGCGGTTTCCCGGGTTTTCTCCAGCTGGGACCGGGCCTCCTTCAGCGCCGCCTGGGTGGTTTTCAGGCTCCTCTCCCCCGCCAGGGCCTGGTCCGGCGCGATGGCCTTCTTTTCCAGCAGTCTCGTGTCCGCCTCGTAACGCTGGGCCCAGTAGTCCCGGTCCGCCGTCAGGCGTTCGATCTGGGCCTGGGTTTCCGGGGCGGCCAGAAGGGCGAGAAGTTCCCCCTCCCGGGCCCTTTCCCCCTCCCTCCTGGGAAGCTGGGAGACGGTCCCGGGTATCCGGGCGATGACGCGCAGGTCCCGGCGGGAACGCACCGTTCCCAGGTAGGACGCCCCGATTTCCATGTCCTCGGTTCGGGGCAAGGCGACCCGGACGGCCACGGGGCGGGGAGGTTCGGGCTCCCTGTTTTTATCGCGGAAGGACGGGGCCAGGACAAAGGCGCCCGCCGCCGCGGCGACGACGGTGGTCAGGATTGCGATGGTTTTCTTCTTCATGTCATTCCTCCAGAACCGACAGGATGAGAGGCTCCGACAGGCTTCCCCGGAGCGCGTGGTATTCGAAAAACGTCGAGGTCCGCTGATACAGGGCGCTTCTCTGGCGGATCCGCAGCTGGAGAAGCTCCGCTTCGCCCGTCAGAAGTTCGCTTAAGGGGAGCCTGCCTTCGGCGTACCGTTCCCGAAAGGCGGCGACGGAGGACGCCTTGGCGTCCACGGCGCGGCCCAGAATCTCCTCCCGGCTGTGCAGCCCCTCCATCCGGGCGGCCAGAGCCTCCGCCCCGGAGGCTTCGGCGATCCGGGCTTCCTGGTACCGGCTCCGGGCGGCGGCGGAGCCGGCCTCCGCCGCGCTGATCGAGGCGGCCCGGCGGGGATAATCCAGGAGGGGGATCCGGAGGCTGAGGCCCGCCGCCCATTCGCCGGAAAAATCCCGGTCGCTCCCGGCCCGCCAGGATTTTCCGGCAAAAACCGTCAGGTCCGGCCAGAGGCTCCGGCGGACGGCCTTTTCCCCGTATTCGGCGCTTTCCATCCGCGCCCGGGCCATCCGCACCGCGGGCCCTTCCGTGGTGTCCCTGGGGTCCGCCGTCTCATTCCGGCCTGTGGGTCCGGTGGAGGGGGCCGCGCCGGGGGACGGAGGCGTAGACGCTCCGGGGGATGGAGGTGCAGACGCGCCGGGGGACGGAGGTGCAGACGCGCCGGGGGACGGAGGCGTCGGGTCCGCCGGACTTCGCGGACCCGGATCCAGGGGTGCCCGATCCAGGCCCGGGATTTTCGGCCGGACCGGGCCGTCCTGCCCCAGAAGGGCCCCCAGACCGATGGACAATTCCCGGCGGCCTTGCCGCAGGTCCGCCTCGTCGGCCCGGGCGGTTTCCAGCGAGGCCAGGGCCAGGGCCAGGTCCGCTTCGGCGGCCCGTCCCTCCTCGGTCAGTGACGTAAGTTCCCGGATCCTTTCCTCCAGGGCGCCGATGTGGGCGGACAGGAGGCTCGTCCGGTCCGCCAGCTCCAGAGCGGCCATATAGATGCCAGTGGTCTTCACCATGGTGTCCAGCCGGACCCGATGGGCCGCCGCGGCGGCTTCCGCCAGGCCTCCCCTGGCGGCGCCGATTCCCGCCAGGAGACGGCCCGATGCCACCGGCAGGGCAAGCTGGATGCCGGCGTCGTAGATCCGGTCGTCAAAAGGGGGGAAGCTCCCCACCCGGTGGATGGGGGTCACCGTCATGGGTTCCTGATACAGGGTGTAGCCCGCCGAGGCGGTGATCTGGGGCAGAAACAGGGACCGGGCCTCCCCCAGCTGGCTTTTTGCCGCCGCCTCCCCCCAGGCGGCCGCGGCTACTCCCGGGTTGTCCCGCAGGGCGATCCGCAGGGCCTGAGAAATTCCCATTTCCCTGTCCTGGGCCCGCCCGGGGGCCGAGGGGACGAAGAGCAGGATAAGGGCCAGAACCGGGGCGATGATGCCGGCTCCGATGTTTTTTCCGTCATTGTCACCGTCTTTCATGGGACTCCTCCATTTTTTGCGCCCGGAACAGGGTGGTCAGCGAAGCGGCCAGGGAATCCCCTTCCGTTACCAGATCGAAACTGTAGCCGGACATGTACCAGCGGGTGGCCAAGAGCCTCAGGGCCCCCATGAGGATCAAAACCGCCTCCTGCGTGGGGATGTCCCGCCGCAGCGCGCCGGAGGCCATGCCCCGGGTCATGATCCGGGTGATGCTTTCCCGCGCCGTATCCATCAAGGTCCGGACCCGGGGGATCAGCTCCGACTCGTCCTGGAACAGGGCTTCCGAAAACATGACCACGGAGAACGCGGGGTTCTTCGCCAGGTGGCGGCAGTGCCTGTGGATAACCGCGGCCACCTGGGGCTCCCCCTCCGGTTCCCGGCTGAGGATGGCCTCGAAAATTTCCGCGCTCCGGTCCCGGAAAAAATCCAGGATCCCCTGCAGGATGGCGCTCTTGTTTCTGAAATGACGGTACAGCGCGGGTTCCGAGACCCCCACCTGTTCCGCCAGGCTCCTGATGGTGAGTTCCTGGATGCCCTTCTCCGCGATGATCCGGATCGCGGCGCCGATGATGTCATGTTGTCGAGGCGTATACATGGGACCTCCCTGCTCCTTCCGTAGTTAACGCTCACTAACATAATACCTGTCTGCTCCTTTCCCGTCAAGAGGAAAAGAAGAATTTGCCGCGCGCCGTCTTCCGCATCCGCCGAAGCCGATGGCCCGCCGGACGGTCTGGGTGGCCCGTGCCGGATCCTCTACCATCGCGGCCCGGCCGGTTCCTCGGGCGTGGTCCGGTCAGGCTGCCCGACCCGGGCCGAATCACCCCCATCGCGGCCCCGGACCGGTTCCTCGGCCCGGGCCGGGGAACCGGCCGCGGTCCGAGCCGGCTACCCGATCCGGACCGGTTCCCCGGCCTGTTCCGGGACCCCTGGGCGCGCGCCGGTCCGGCTCCCCCCATCGCGGCCCCGGACGCACGGGAGGCCGGAGGGCCGGCGGGACCTTTGCCGGAACAAGCTTGTTTCCCCCGAAGGGGACGGTTATAATGGGTTCATGATCATCATCCCCGCCATCGATATCCTGAACGGAGGCTGCGTCCGCCTCCTCCGGGGGGACTACGCCGCCGCCACCCGTTACGATGCGGAAGATCCTGTCGAGCGGGCCCGGGCCTTTTTTGCCGCAGGCGTCCGCCGCATCCACATCGTGGACCTGGATGCGGCCAGGGGCCGGGGGTCCCACAACCGGGAGATCATCCGCCGGATCCGTCGGGAGGTTCCCTGCGTGATTCAGGTCGGCGGCGGCATCAGGACCGAAGAGGATGTGGCGGAGCTGCTGGACATGGGGGTGGACCGGCTGATTCCGGGCACCGTTTTCGCGAAGGATCCGGGCCTGGTGGCCCGCTGGGTGGCCCGATACGGCGGGAAGTTCATCGCCGGGATCGACGCCCGGGACGGGAAGGTGAAAACCTCGGGCTGGACCAAGTCCGGAGGCTTGAGTGATCTGGAGGCGGCGAAGACGGCGGCGGACGTCGGGGCCTGTTCCATCGTGTACACCAACATCGAGCGGGATGGAACGCTGGAAGGCCCCGACATCCGGCGCACCCTGGAGGTGGCCCGGGAAGCGGGACTTCCGGTGATCCTGTCCGGGGGGGTCTCGGGGGATGGAGACGTCCATCAGACTGCCCGCCTGGGG
>JAKQWJ010000231.1 GCA_029562045.1 Spirochaetota bacterium
TCTGGCCCGCCCGGTTCAGCGCTTCCCGGATTTTCGGATGCCCATGCCCCATCAGCGCCGCCCCGAAGGAAGTGTTCATGTCGATGTACGGCTTCCCGTCCAGATCGTAGAGTCTGCTGCCCTCACCTCGGGAGATGAAGAAGGGGCGGCCGAGACTTTTGTCGAATCGCGCCGCGGTGGTGACTCCTCCCGGCAGCACCTTTCGTGCTCTCTCCAGGTGAGACCGGTTCATGTCCCGGGAATCAGACGCCATGGGAAACCTCCTGTTCTCTTCGTTCCCATGAACTGTAGGGCACTACCGCCGATATGTCAACAAATTACGGAAAAGCGGCTCCCCTGCGTTCCCGGGGCGGCGGAAAAAGGGGGAATGATCGGGGGGCGCGGGAATTCCCTCTGCCGGCGAAGCTCCTCCGCCGTGCCATCCTTTCACCGCGCATCATGCCCGCAGCCCGGGACTCTCGATAGTTTTTTCGTTATATTTTACAATGACCTCTCATGAAAGAAGACAGCATCCGCGTCCGGGGGGCGCGTCAGAATAACCTGAAAAACATCGATATCGACATTCCTCTGGGAAAGATAACCGTGGTGACCGGGGTCAGCGGGAGCGGAAAATCCTCCCTGGCCTTCGATACCGTGTACGCCGAAGGCCAGAGGCGTTACGTCGAGACCTTTTCCGCCTACACCCGGCAATTCCTGGACCGGATGGACCGTCCCCGGGTGGACAAGATCATCGGGATTCCCCCCGCCGTGGCCATCGATGCGGCGAACCCGGTGCGAACCTCCCGGTCCACCGTGGGTACCATGACGGAGCTGGCGGACCATCTGAGAATCCTCTTCGCCCGGGGGGCGGAACTGTATTGCCGGTCCTGCGGCAGACGGGTCCGCCGGGACAGCCCCGACTCCGCCCTGGGGGAGATCGAAGCGGCAGGTTTCAGGACCATCATGGTGACCTTTGCCGTCCCCTTGTCGGAGAAGACCTCCGCCGAATCCCTCACGGCGATACTGGCTTCCCAGGGTTTCACCCGGATCCTGCGGACCGACGACGACTCCCTGGAGGTGGTCCAGGACCGTTTCGAATTGTCCCGGGAAACCCGTTCCCGCCTGGTGGAGGATCTGGAATCCGCCTTCCGGTTCGGAAAGGGCCGCGCCAGGGTGTATCACCTCGCCGAGGATCGGACCGGGGTCCTTTCCCGGATGGATTTCTCCACCGACTTCCACTGCGCGTCCTGCGACATCCACTACACCGAACCCCATCCCGGCGCCTTCTCTTTCAACTCCGCCGTGGGGGCATGTCCGAAATGCCGGGGCTTCGGCAGAGTCATCGACTTCGACCTGGATCTGGCTGTCCCCGACGGCGGGAAAAGTCTCCGGGACGGGGCGGTCAAACCCTGGCAGACCGACAGCTACCGGGAGTGCCAGCGGGACCTGGAGGCCTTTTCCCGGAAACGGGGGGTCCCGCTGGACATTCCGTGGAGGGACCTGGAGCCGCGACACCGGGCCTGGGTGGTGGACGGCGAGGGTCCCTGGGACGACGGCGTTTGGTATGGGATCCGCCGCTTTTTCCAGTGGCTGGAAACCAAGAGCTACAAGATGCACATCCGGGTGCTCCTGTCCAAATATCGGGCGTACCGGGTATGTCCGGACTGCGGAGGCGCGCGGCTCAAGGAGGAAGCTCTTCTCTGGCGGGTGGGGGGCTCTCGAGACGAGGGCGGCCTGACGATCCACGAGATGAACCTTCTTCCCCTGGGAAAACTGAAAGATTTCTTCGGGTCCCTCCGCCTTCCGGCCGAAGCGGCCGACACCGTGGCAACCGTCCTGTCGGGCATACGGTCCCGGTTGAAGTATCTGGTGGATGTGGGCCTGGATTATCTGACCTTAGACCGCCAGACCCGAACCCTGAGCGGCGGCGAGGTCCAGAGGATCAATTTGACCACAGCCCTGGGCATCTCGCTGGTCAACACCCTTTTCGTTCTGGACGAGCCCAGCATCGGGCTGCATTCCCGGGACATCGGCCGCCTCATCGGCGTGCTTCGAGACCTGCGGGACTCGGGCAACACGCTCCTGGTGGTGGAGCACGACCCGGAGGTCATCCTGGCGGCGGACCACCTCATCGATCTGGGGCCCGGGGCGGGGGAGCTGGGGGGGGATATCGTTTTCACCGGAAGCCTGGAAGAACTCGCCCGAAACCGGGATTCTGTCACCGCCCGGCACCTTTTCGGGGGAAACGGCCGGGGTCCGGACATCAGGAACGGCGGAAAGGTCCGGCCCGGATTCGGCGCGGGATCCATACAGGTCCTGGGCGCCAGGGAGAACAATCTGAAAGCCCCGGAGATCACCCTGCCCCTGGGGGGGATGGTCTGCGTGACCGGCGTCAGCGGGTCCGGAAAATCCACCCTGGTGCAGGAAATACTCTACCCCGCCCTGCGCCGGATCAAGGGCCGTGCCGGAGAAACCCCCGGGGCCCACGACGGGATCCGGGGCCACGAGTTCATAGACGACATCATCCTGGTGGACCAGAGTCCCCTGGGCCGGACGGCCCGCTCCAACCCGGCCAGTTACGTGGGCGCCACCAACGGAATCAGAAAACTTTTCGCCTCCCACCCCGAGGCGGCGGAAAGGGCGTACGGGCCCGGGCATTTCAGCTTCAATTCCGGCGCCGGCCGCTGCCCCTCATGCGGAGGAAGCGGCTTCGAGCATGTGGAAATGCAGTTCCTCAGCGATGTGTACCTCCGGTGCCCCGAGTGCGACGGCAGCCGGTTCCGGCGGGAGATTCTGGAGGTCCGGATCCCCGGGACGGCGGAGCGGTTCGGCGCCCTGTCCATCGCAGAGGTCCTGGAATTGACGGTGAGGGAGGCCCGGGAGTTCTTCCACGGCAGAAAGGATATTCTCCGGGGACTGGACTGCCTCGCTGCAGTGGGACTGGACTACATGAGGCTGGGTCAGGCGGCGCCCACTCTGAGCGCCGGCGAGGCGCAGCGGCTGAAGCTGGCCGGTCATCTGGCGGAGTCGGACCGGGGCGGGCCCCGCAGACTCCTCTTTCTTCTGGACGAACCCACCACGGGACTCCATTTCCAGGATATCGCCGTTTTATTGAACGCCTTCGACACACTCATCTCTGCGGGGTACTCCCTGCTGGTCATCGAACACAACCTGGATGTCATCGCCCGGGCGGATCATATTGTCGACCTCGGCCCGGAGGGAGGAGAGGCGGGGGGCCGGGTCGTGGCGGAGGGAACCCCCCGGGAGGTGGCTCAAAAAGGGCAGGGACACACCGCCCGGGCCCTTCGAGCCTATTTCACGAGAAAGGGTCTCCCCCGGGCCCGGGAGGCTCGGGAGCGAAAACCGGACCGCCTCGGCACCCCTCCCGGCATCGTCATCCGGGGCGCCCGGGAACACAACCTGAAAAACATTTCCCTTTCCATACCCCGGGACTCCTTTACCGTCATAACCGGCGTCAGCGGCAGCGGGAAAAGCACCATCGCCTTCGACATCCTGTTCGCCGAAGGGCAGCGGCGATATCTGGAATCCCTGAACGCCTACGCCCGGCAGTTCGTCCAGCCCGCCGCCCGGCCCGACATCGACGGCGCCTTCGGGCTTCCCCCGACGGTGGCCATCGAGCAGCGAACCAGCCGGGGGGGCAGGAAAAGCACCGTCGCCACCGTCACCGAAATCTACCACTTCCTCCGGCTCCTCTACGTCAAACTGGGGCTCCGTCACTGCCCGGACTGCCGGGTCCCCATTCAGACGGATTCACCGGATTCCATAAGCTCCCGGATCCTGGCCGATTCACCGGACAGGGAACTGCGGATCCTCGCCCCCCTGGTGACGGGACGCAAAGGTTTCCACGGCGACGTGGCAAAAAAGGCGGCTTCCAGGGGCTACCCGTTTCTGCGGGTGGACGGAACATATCTTCCCACCGAACCCTGGCCTCGGCTGGACAGATACCGGGAGCACACGATAGACCTTCCCGTGGCAACCATCAGAGTGAAGCCCGAAGCGCAGGAGGACCTTCGCCGATGGGTCCGGGAAGCCCTGGACATGGGCAAAGGGACCGTGAAAATCGACTCCGGGGATGGCCGGGATCGCTCCTTCTCCACGCGACAGGCCTGTCCCTCCTGCGGAAAAGGCTTCCCGGACCTGGACCCCCGCCTTTTTTCCTACAACTCCCGGCAGGGCTGGTGCCCCTCCTGCTTCGGAACCGGGCTCCGCCTGGACGGCTTCGATGCCGAACAGTCGGGAGAAGAAATCTGGTGGAACTCCTGGTACGAAGGGGAGGAAGTCCCCTGCCCCGTCTGCCGGGGAAAAAGACTCCGGCCGGAAGCTCTGGCCGTCACCTTCCGGGGCCTGTCCATCGCGGACATCTGCGCATTCTCCGTCGCCGGTCTGGAGAGTTTCTTCGGCGAACTCGGCTTCGAGGGCAGGGAGGCGCCCATTGCCCGGGACATCACCGCGGAGATCGTGCATCGGCTCCATTTTCTGTCTCGGGTGGGCCTCTCCTACATCACCCTCGACCGCGCCGCGCCCACCCTGAGCGGAGGGGAGGCGCGGCGGATCCGGCTGGCGGCGCAGCTGGGATCCAACCTCCGGGGTGTCCTGTACATTCTGGACGAGCCCACCATCGGTCTGCACAGCCGAGACAACGACATGCTTCTGGACACCCTGAAAACCCTGAAGGACAAGGGCAACACGGTGGTCACGGTGGAGCATGACGAAGAGACCATCCGACGGGGAGACTATATCATCGATCTGGGTCCCGGGGGCGGCGTCCGGGGAGGCGAGGTGGTGGCCGCAGGGTCTCTGGCGGACATCCTGGGCAGCGGGAAAAGCCGCACTGCGGACTGTCTGCTGTTCCCGCCCCGGCACCCCCGAAGGGCCGCCCGTCGGCCGATAAACCGGGATACCCCCTTTCTGGTGGTGCAGAATCCCACGCTGCACAATCTGCGGGGTGACGATGTGAGCTTTCCCCTTCGCCGCCTCACCTGCGTCACCGGCGTCAGCGGCAGCGGCAAAAGCAGCCTGGTCCGGGAAATTCTTCTGGCCAATATCGCCCTGCTTCTTCGCCGGACGACCCGACGCGGGAGCTTCATCGGCTGCTCCGGAATCCGGGGCTGGAATGAACTGAACCGGGTTCTGGAAGTGGATCAGACCCCCATCGGCAAGACTCCCCGCTCCTGCCCCGCCACATACACGGGAATCTGGGACGATGTCCGCCGCCTGTACGCCGACACCCCCGAGGCCCGGGTGCGGGGCTACACCGCAGGACGGTTTTCCTTCAACGTTCCCGGAGGCCGGTGCCCCGCCTGCGACGGACAGGGGGTCAAAAAATTCGAAATGAGCTTTCTCCCGGATGTAACCGTTCCCTGCGAGACCTGCGGCGGCGCGCGCTTCGACGAGGAAACCCGGGAAATCACCTTCAAAGGGAAAACCATCGCCGATGTCCTGCGATTCAATGCCGAGGAGGCGGCGGATTTCTTCTCCTTTCACCCCCGGATCCACCGCGCCCTGACATTGATGGTCGACGTGGGCCTGGGCTACCTGAGCCTGGGCCAGCAGAGCCCCACGCTGAGCGGCGGGGAAGCCCAGAGGATCAAACTGGTTACGGAGCTGTCCAGGGCCCGCCCCGGAGGAAAAATCCGGGAAACCCCGGGCGGGGGAACCCTGTACATTCTGGATGAGCCCACCGTGGGCCTCCATATGGCGGACGTGGAACGGCTCACCCGGGTTCTGCACCGTCTTGTGGACTCCGGGGGAACCGTTGTCGTCATAGAACACAATCTGGACATCGTGGCGGAGGCGGACTGGGTCATCGACCTGGGCCCCGAGGGGGGCGCGGGGGGCGGGAAAGTGGTGGCCTTCGGCACACCCGAAGAGGTGGCCCGGAGTTCGGGCCACACCGGCCGCTACCTGGACGAATTTCTTCGGAGACGGAGCCGGGAGGGGAGAGACTCCGGCCGGAGATGACGGGGGATTTTCCTCCCCCCCCACGGTTTTCCGCCCCCCGCGGGGATACGGCATGGAGCGAGCCATGGACGCGGGATCCGCTGAACCCGGAAGCCGCCGCCGGCCCCAGCCCGCCTCTTTTCACGAAGCTATGGAATTTTCTCCCGGACTATGGTATACTTTCGGGTAACAATCTTCACTTCTCAAAACAAGGAGAGGTCTCACATGGATCTTACCAAAAAAGAAAAGGACAGCGGAATCATCTTCATCGCGGATATGAATTACGGTGATTTCATGAAGGTCATCGACGCGAAGATCGCCGAACTGAATGAAACACTGAAAGTGTACATCGCCGAGGTGATGGAGGACACCAAGAACGTTCACAACATCACTCCCCATCAAATCGACGTCATCATCGAAATGCACAAATCCTACATCGCCTCCCTCCGCGGCACCCTGGAGGACCTGAAGGAAATCGGGCGCAAGAGCCTGCACAAAGACTACATGGTCCCCTCTTTGATCGTCGAAACCTATGTGGAGCTGGCCCGGAAGGTTTGCACCCTGAAATACATCAAATTGCAGCCCACCTACGCACGGATGGCTTAAGGCTCCGCCTTTTTCTCCCCGTCTATCCGCCGCCCCTTCCCAACGGTTTGAGGGCGGCGTTTTTTCACCCTCCCTTCAGGGCGCTTTTTCAGCTTTTCCCGTGATCGGATCCTTTTTCTCCCTTTTCCTGAAGCGATGGGAGAAGCCCGTCAGTATTTACTGGTCATGAAGCTTCAGGTCATGGAGAAGATAAGCTCCCTTCCCGGAATGCTGAGGCCCCGGGAAAAGCTCGCCGCCCAGGGCGCATCCTTCCTGTCGGACATGGAACTTTTAGCCCTGCTTGTCGGCTCGGGCACGCAAAAAAGCGGAGTGGAACGGATCACCGCGGAAATTCTGGATCTTCTGGACCGGAGCAGCGGGATTCCTCCCCTGGAGAACCTCACGGCCATACCCGGAGTCGGCGCCGCCAAAGGCACGCTGATCCTGGCCGCCCTGGAGTTTTCCCGCAGACGCCTGTGCCCGGGGCGGAGAAAAATCGGTTACCCCCGGGACATCCTTCCCCTGGTGGATCACTATTCCGACCGGAAGCAGGAATATTTCCTCTGTGTTTCCCTTAACGGGGCCCACGAGGTCATAGCGGTGCGGGTGGTGTCCATCGGCCTGGTGAATCGGGCCCTGGTGCATCCCCGGGAGGTTTTCGCCGATCCCCTGTCGGACCGGGCGGCGGCCGTGGTCATCGCCCACAACCATCCCTCAGGAAACCTCCAGCCCAGCCCAGAAGACCGGGTGGTGACAAAAAAAATCAAGGCTGCCGCGGATATTCTGGGCCTGGGTTTTCTGGATCACATCATATTCGGGAAGGACGGATATTACAGCTTCCTCGAACACGGGGAGCTTTGATTCATTCGGTCTTTATCAAAATCTTCTCAAAGACCTGCAGAATGGCGGCGGAAGACTTCTGGGCGTCCGACCGCGGGACCCCAGCTTCCTTCCAGAGGGTCTTCATAAAATATTCCCCCATAGCTTCCATGATGTCGTCGGAGAGCCAGAAGAGATAGGAATAGTTCTGCCCCCGGGACCTCATGATGGTGAAGTTGGTGTACGTCATCACCGGTTCCTTTCCGATCATGATCCTGTCCTGCCGGGTGGTGGTGATGAGCTCCACTTCCTTGAAGCGGTAAGGTATCTTCTGCAGATCGTTCCGATATGCCGGCTCGATATGCTTGCTCGGATAATTGGCGGGTTCGATCAGGGCGAATATTTTCTGACCGTCCGCCTGAAAGACAATCCCTTCGTCGGAAGCGTAGATGTCCTTGACGTTGCTGTAGGAGATGATTTCATATTTTGAATATGTGGTGGCATCGTCAAAAAAGGCGCTGACGATATAGCCCCCGATCAGGGGAAACTCGCCTTTCGCGTAGACATCGAAAAGTTCTTTTACCTTAGCCATAGCCGTCACCTCCAAAAATGAATGTATGATTCACAGGGAAAAGACCATTGCCAAACCCGGGGGCGGCTCTCTATAATGAACCCCTGATGGACGCTTCCCAGGCCTTTTTCTTCCTCGGACTCTCCCCCGGCGCGACTGCCGAAGAACTGGAAACTTCCTTTCGGCGCCTCGCCATGAGGTATCACCCGGATAAAAACATCGATCGGCAGGAGTGGTCCCATCGGATGACGATCCTGCTTCTGGAGGCCTACGAATCGGCGGCGGCGCGCATCGCCGAAGAAGCGGCGATTCCCGTGGCCCCGCCTGACAGGGCGGCGGGAAACGGCGACGGTTTCGCCGACGGTTTCACAAGCGCCCGGAAGCTCCTTCTGGAAGCCCTGCACATCTACTACTCCTACGGACTGGAAAACATCCCCCTGCGAACCGACGGCAGCCTGAGGCTCCGTTTCGTTTCGGCGAAAAACATGCTGGAAAAAGGACTCGCCCTTTTCGCCTCCCTGGCGGATATCCCCGGCCCGGAGGAACTGAAATTTCACGCGGCCCTCTACGAGGACTTCGGAAGTGCCTTTCGGCATAACCTGGGGATCACGAGATTTTTCATTCCCGACGGTTCGGAGAACCACAAAGCCTACCGTCATTACCACAGCGGCGAAATCATTCTCGACGGGATGATCAAGAAAAAATTCTTTCCCGACGATTTTTCGCCCGCTGACCTCAACCCCAAAAGCCCCGTTCTGTGCGAACGGGAGCTTATCCGCGTCATCACCGATTACCGCCTCTCGGTCTGGATGCCGGAAGCGGTCATCAAGCTCTCCCTTCTCGCCGGATTCTCCAGGCTCGCTCAATACGAGGCGGGCAGAACCTGAGAAGGCCCGCCCGCCCCCTTATCGTGCATCGTCTCAGCCCTTTTCCGCCTCCGCCAGATTCATCTGCGCGATGGCCAGCTTTGCGATGGGGATTCCGTAAGGAGAACAGGACACATAGTTCATCCCCACAGCCTGAGAAAATGGAATATTCTCCGGTTCCGCTCCATGCTCCCCGCACAGACCCAGGACGATGTCCGGCCGGGCCAGGCGTCCCCGTTCCGACGCGATCTTGATCATTTCCTTGACCTGGTCCCCCAAAACCTTGAAGGGGTTCTGGGACAGAAGGTCGAACTCGTTATAGTCGGAAAAGAAGTTGTTGAAGTCGTCCCGGGACAAACCGTTGGTGGTCTGGGTCAGATCGTTGGTGCCGAAGCTGAAAAACTCGGCGTATTGGGCGATCTCGCCCGCCTGCAGGGCCGCCGCGGGAAGTTCGATCATGGAGCCGACCTTGTACTCGATGGGCTCTTCGACGCCGAACTCCTTTCGAACCATCTCCTCGATGTCCCGGACTCCGACGATGTTCTTGCCCTCGATCCGTTTGCCGTTTCGGACGATCTTCACCTCCGTTGCGGTCATAACCACGGGGATCATGATCTCCGGCTTCGCCACTCCCCCCTCTTTCTTCAGCTTGCAGGCCGCTTCGAAAATGGCGCGAACCTGCATGTTGTAGATCTCGGGGTATGAAACGGCGATGCGGACCCCCCGGTGCCCCAGCATGGGGTTCACTTCCCGGAGGAGATCACAACGTTCCCGCAGGCTCCCGGCGGTGGCGGATTTTTTCCGCTTCAGCATGTATTTGATGAACTCCTCGAAGCCCTCCTTGCTGTGGGGCAGGAATTCGTGAAGCGGCGCGTCCAGGAGCCTGATGGTGACCGGGCGGCCCGCCATGATCTTGAAAAGCTCGTAAAAATCCGACACCTGGTCCTTCTTGAGTTCCTCCAGGATCTTGAGCCTCTCCTCGAGTCCATCGGCGACGATCATGTGCCGGAACCGGTTTATCCGCTCTTCCTTGAAGAACATATGCTCCGTGCGGCACAGGCCGATGCCCGCAGCCTTGAACTTGTTGGCCAGCACCGCATCCTTGGGCTGATCCGCGTTGGCATACACGTCGAAGTCCCGGATGTGTTTCTGGATTATTTCCAGGAGTTCCAGGAGCCCCGAATTCTCCGGTGTCGGTTTTGTCAGCCCCCCCTTGCCGATGTAGATCGCCGGCGTATCATAGTAAGGCACATTCAAGGTGATGTAGGATCCTTCCTTGATGGTCTTCCCGGCGATTACCATGGAATCCTTCTTGAAGCTGATGTCCGAATACACCAGGGCGACCTTCCCCAGACTCCGGGCCACAACCGGCGCGTGGGACGCATAGCCTCCCTCGGAGGCGAGAACCCCCCGGGCAACCTCGATGGCCTTTACGTCCTCCGCGAAGGTGGAGGACATGGCGAGGATGAAATCCGCCTCTTCCCCCGTCTGGGTGGCCTGCCTGTGGGCCTTGAGCAGGGACTCGGTGGAAAAATAGACCTTCCCGATGGCGGCGCCGACGGAACCGGCGATGCCGCCGGAGACACAGGCGTACTTGGAAACCGAAAGC
>JAKQWJ010000277.1 GCA_029562045.1 Spirochaetota bacterium
GAGACGGACGCGTTCTGCCGGGAGCTGAACGAAGCGCTGCGGGAGCTCACCGAGGCCTTCCGGACCCAGGATTCGGTCCTGCTGGGCGATATCCTGGAATACGAAATAGCCTCCCGGATCGACGGTCTGACGGGACTCCTGGCGGCGATCCTCAGGGAGGGCGGCCCGTCGTGATCCCGCCCCTGCTGCAGTCCCAGATCCAGTTTTTTTCCACCCCCACCCGGAGCCAGAACACCAAGGCCATCGCCATAGTGGCGCTGATTCTGATCGCCTTTCTGGCCTGGGTGATCCTGTCGAGGCGGGCCTCCGGACAATCCGGCGCCATGTCCCGGGGATCCTTCCGGAAGAGGGCCCGCAAACTGGAGCTGTCGAAGGACCAGATCCATCTCCTGGAAGACCTGATCAAGAAGGCCCAATTCTCCAGCCCCACGCGGGTTCTGGAGAATCCCGCCGCACTGGACATCCTGCTTCGCCGGTCCCTGGCGGGTCTGGAAACCGATGAAAAACTGACGCCGGAAGAGAAGGAGGGCCGGAAGGCCCGGATCCTGGGGATCAAGCAGACCATCGACAGGAATTCGGAGCAGCAGAAAATAATCGCCAGCACTCTGTCCCTGCCCATCAACACGCCGGTCACCATCCGCACCAAGGAGGGATGGAACCACGAAAGCTACGTGACCTCCAACATGCAGAACATGATCGGCATGGCGAGCCCCGCCTCGGGGGACCGCTCCAAACCCCATCCATGGCCAAAAGGGGAAGAACTGGGGATCATACTGGTCCGGGGGGGCGGCGCGGAGGTCTACGCCTTCAAAACGAAGGTCCTGGGCTACAAGATGGTCCGGGGGGCGCTGTCGGTTTTCACCGAGCACGGAAAGAATCTCCGGCAGATTCAGAACCGGCGGAACCGGAGAAGGGAGATCGACCGCCCCGCCATCATCTACCCCGTGGGCATCGTCGAGTCCGGGAAGGGGAAAAAGATGGTCCGCGAGGCGGTGGTCAACACCGCTCAGCGGAGCCTGGGGAGCCTGGTGGACATTTCAGCGGGGGGCTGCGCCGTCATGGCGCGGAACCTTCTTCCCCGGGCCTCTCTGGTGAAGATCGACTTCGAAACCGAAGAGGGGAAAGCCGTTTCCGTGTACGGCAAGATCCTGGGCATCACGCCCCAGCCTCCCCGGGGGGGGATCATGCACGTCCGCTTCACCCGGGTCTCCCGGACCCATTTGAACGCGGTCCGGGAATACGTGTACGGGTACCTCCCCGAGCGTCGGGACTGAGGGACCCCTCCTCCGGCCCGCCACGGGGAGCAGCCGGGATCCGGGGCCGGCGGACCTGCCCTTCTTGACCTTCCCGGTCAAATTCTCTACACATGAACCATGAAGGTGCTGGCGGTCACAGACGTGGCCAGAAGAAACATGGCGGTGGACTATATCGAAAAGTACGACGCCACGGCGGTTCTGGAGGTGCTGGGAGTCCCTCGGGAAACGAAAATCGAAATCCTCCTGGAGCACTCGCCCCTGGGCGGAGTGGACCTGAAGGTGACGATGCTGGACGACATCTCCTATCCCCTGCTGCCCGCCCTGAGGGCGATACGGACCTCGGTGAGCGGGATGTACGAGAGGGGCGAACTCTCCTGAAAACCATACGGACCCGCTCTCCCGACGAAACCATCCGTCTGGGGGAGAGGGTGGCGGAAAAGCTGCGGGCCGGTTCGGTGGTGCTCCTGGAGGCCGGCCTCGGGGCGGGAAAAACCACCTTCACCAAAGGCATCGCCCGGGGCCTGGGGATAGGCGAAACGGTGACCAGCCCCACCTACACCATCGTTTCCGAGTACCTGGGCAGACTCCCGCTGCACCATGTGGACCTCTACCGCATCTCCGGCCCCCAGGAGACCGAGGAGCTGGGGCTGCGGGAAATACTGGGCGGCCCGGGGGTGACCGTCGTCGAGTGGGGAGACCGGCTGGGGGAGGAGCCGGAAGGCGCCGTCCGGGTGCGGATCGAGATCCTGGGGGACCAGGACAGGGCC
>JAKQWJ010000278.1 GCA_029562045.1 Spirochaetota bacterium
ATGGAAAAAAGGACGCCCATCAGAACGGCGGAGACGGCGGGGTAATCCGGGCTCCGGCTCCGGAGGTCCCAGAGGGCGGCGGCGAAGCCGCCGCCGGCGGGGGAGGCGTTCTTCGCCAGAAGGAGGAGGAGCTGAAAATCGGGGTTGTCCCGGTGAAAAACGTCGTTCCCCCGGAGGATCTCCACCGCTTCGGAGTGGAGCCCTCGGGAAACGAGAAGCTTTCCCAGGGCCAGAAGGGGGCGCGGATCCCGGGGAAAGATCCGCAGGGCCCGCCGCAACAGAGGTATGTCATCCGGGTCGTTTCCGCCGCGGCGGATGTAAACGGTGTTGATGTAGGGCGCGGGGTCGAAGCCGGGATAGGCGTCCAGCATGTACCGGTAATACTCCCCCGCCTTTTCCTCATGTCCCAGCCGCAGGAGAAGGTCGGTCTCCAGCCCCAGCGCCTCCGGCCCGAGCCTCTCCTGGGGCCGGAGAAGGTCCAGACTCTCCAGGGCGGCGGCGTAACGGCCCGCATCGTGGAGGGCCAGGGCCGCCGCCATGGGGTGTTTTTTCCCCGCGGGCCCGGAGGATAGGGCATGGGCGGCCTCCGCAACCCGGCCCTCTTCCAGGAGGAGAAGGGCCCCGTCGAGGCCGATATCCGCGGAGCCGGAGACCTCCGAGGCCCGGAGAAAATCCTCTCCCCGACGGGAAAAGGGCAGCCCGGCGAAAATCATGTCCTCCGCGTTTTTCCCCGACGGCTTCAGGCCCGCCCGGAGCAGGGCCTCTTCCAGGACCTCCCGGTGCTCCCCGCCGGAAAGCCCCTTCTCCGCCAGCGCCGCCGCGTCCTTTTCCCGGCCCGCATCCAGCAGTGCCAGCGCCGCCGCGGCCGTCAGATCCGGGTTCCGGGGGCCGCCCTCCGCCGCCCGCAGCGCCGCTTCGGCGTAGCCGGCCCCCCGGCCGGGTCTGCTCGAGGCCTCCCGAAGCCGCTTCAGATAGGAGAGGCGGGACCGCGCCGAGGGGGGCAGTCTGCGGACTTCCGTCAGCAGCCGGAAAGCCTCCTCGTCCAGCCCGGCGGCCAGAAGCTCGTCGGCCCGGACGAGAACCCGGGAGAAAACCTCCCTTTCCCGGCTTTCCCCCAAAGACCTGTGGATGAAATATCCGAAGCCCCCCAGAAGAACGAGCCCCAGAACCAGGAGAAGAACGAGGATTGTCCCGGAATGGACCCGCTTTTTCATCCGTCCTTGCTGATGTTCTTCCGGATCCCGTCCAGGACGCCGTTGACGAACCGGTAGGAGTCGTCGGTCCCGAAATCCCTGGCTATCTCCACCGCCTCGTCGATGACCACCGAGGCGGGGATCTCTTCGAGGAACAGGAGGCAGTAGACGCTCATCCGCAGCACCGCCAGATCCACCCGGGAGATGCGCCCGAAATCCCAGTTCTCCAGCTTTTTCCGTATTTCGCCATCCACGGCATCGATGTTTTCCAGGGTCCCCGCCAGAAGCAGCCGGGCGAAGGCGCGGACCTGATCGTCCCATGCGGCGGCCTCGGCTTCCTCGATCCAGGGAAAGTCCGGAAGCTCCGCCGCATCCCGGGAAAGGTCCCAGGCGTAGAGGGCCTGGACCGCCAGCACCCGTCCCCGCCGGCGCGGTCCCATGCTCACCAGTTTATGTTCTGCTCGTAGACCGTCACCTCTGCCTCCTTGCGGAGTTCTGCGATGAGGTCCGTCAGGGCCCGCTGGAAGGTGACCTGCTGGTTCTGCGCCCGGACCAGGTCCTGGATGCGCTCCTTCACCGTGACGACGGCGCCGGGGAAGATGGGGTCTTCCAGCCGGAGCAGCTTCGGGTCCCGCTTCTCGGTGATCTGGACGATGTGAAAACCCAGGTTTGAGGGGATGACGCCGCTGATCTGGTTCTGCTCCAGGCCGAAGACCTTTTCGAAGAAGTCCCGGCCGAAGAGGGCCATCCTCTGGGCGTCGTTCCGGGGCAGATACCCGAAGTCCCCCCCCCGGTACTTGGAGGCGGTGTCGTCGGAGTACTTGAGCACCACGTCCTTGAAGGAGCTGGATTTCAGCTCCTTCACCGCCTCGTCGGCCCTCTTCCTGGCCTGGCCCCGTTCCGCTTCCGGCAGGTTCCGGGTGTCCACGAAAACGTGGTTGAACCGCACCATCTGGGGGTTGGAGAAGTCCGTGGCGTTGGCCTCGTAGATCTGCCGGATCTCCGCCTCCGTGGGCTCCTGGATGGAGGTGAAGTAGGAGCGCTTCTTCTCCATGATGTACCGCTCCTGGATCAGGCGCTTGCGCATGTTGGACAGGAAATCGTCCCAGGACATCCCTAACTGGTTCTGCACCAGAAGCCGGAACTGGGCGTCCGAAACCTGGGCCCCCATGGAGCGCTTGTACATCTCCACGCTCTCCCCCAGTTCGGCGTCGCTGATCCGCACATTGTCCCGCGCCGCGGCCTGGTTTATCAGGATCTCCCCGATCTGCAGATCCAGCATCTTTTTCCGGTTCTCCGGAGAAACCGGCTGTTTGGTCTGCTGTTCCAGCAGCTCGACCTGTTTCCGAAGCTGTTTCTGCGTGATGACCTCGAGCTTGGTGAGCCGCACCCGCGCCACGGGCTGATCTATGACCTGACCGAAAGAAAAAGCCGCGCCCGCCAGGATGAGGGCGGCGGCGGCGAGGAATCGTTTCATCGCGACCTTCCTTTTTTTGAGTGGGGAATGATATTCATGCGGAACCTATTCGCTGTCTGAGTTTCTGCGCTCCCGGCAGCTTGCCGTCCAGTTCCAGCCCCCGGCGGAGGTACTCGTCCGCCAGGTCGGGTTTCCGCAGGGCCAGATAGGTTTCGGCGATCTTTTTGGTGTAGAAGGCCGTTTCCTTCCGGGAGAAGTTGCAGTCCGCCAGATGGAAGTAACAGGGCAGAAGCTCCTGGGGCGCCATGACCCGGGGGAGCTTGGCGCAGGCCAGTTTCCGGAGCCGGCCCACCACCTCTTCGAAGAAATGGCGGAAATAGGGCTTTTTCCGCTCAAAATGGACGATCTTCGTGAGAAGGTCGAAGGCCTTGCGGTACTTCTCCCGCTTTTCGTACTCCTCGGACAGCAGGAAGGCGCAGTCCATGAAGTCTTCCCGGTCCAGGTAGAGTTCCAGGCTGAACTCGGACCGCAGCAGGAGTTTCTCGTAAAGGTCCAGGGCCTCCTCCTCGTTGTTGTGGAGAAGGTCGAAGAAAACCAGCTTGGACTGGCTCTCGTTGTCGAACATCCTCTCCTTGAGGAAGCTGCGGTAATCGAAGCGGGCGTCGGGAAGGATGACGCGGATTTCCCGATCGTATTCCTCCCGTTTCTCCGGGTCGCTGAGCACCCGGTAGGCGGCCAGCAGGTTCCGCAGCATTTCCACCCCCGCGCTGTTGTCGGTAAGGTCCGGGTGGAGCTGTTTGGCCTTGTTTCGGAAGGATTTTTTGATGTCCTCCAGGCTGCAGCCGGGCTGGAGTTCAAGAAGATCGTAATACGTCATCGCTTGGGGTCACTATATAAATTTTTCCGGAATCTGTCAATTTACGGATTATCCCGTCCCCGCCATCCTGCCGACGGTTTCGGCCCGGGCCGGGGACGAGAGGGCCTCGGAGTAGCGGATGAAGATCCCCTCCCCCTCCATGAGGGCCATGAGGCGGGACAGGGCGCGGCGGGGCCTGAGGCAGGACCCCACCAGGAAGGCGTGGCTGGGTTTCCCCCCCACCGCTCCGGCGGAGGCGAGGAAGGCGCTCACCGTGTCGGGGATCCGGGCGGAAAAAAAACTCCGGGTTTCGCAGCACAGGGCCAGAGAGCCGTGGGAGGAGAGCCTTTTTCCCCGTTCCCGGAGGCCGTCCACCAGCTCCGTCCGGGCGCCCGAGGCCTCCAGTCCCCGGGCCAGGGCCCGGGCGGTCTCCAGCATCCGGGAACCGGACCGTTCCGCGAAGAAAACCACCGCGATCAGCACCCCTCTCCCCCCATCCCGGATCTACAGACGATCGTAGATTTTTTCGATGTCCTGTTCCTTGGCCACCAGGACGGAACACCGGGCGTTCAGGAGGATTTCCCGGTGGGAGTCGGAAATGATGTCCCGTTCCTTCCGTTCCCTCTCCCAGCCCCCCAGGATGATGAGGTTGGCTTGCCGGGCCGCGGCTTCCTGGATTATCTCCGAATAGATCTTTCCCTTTTTCAATACCGTCTCCACCGTCACGCCTTTCTGGGCCCCCAGGTCCCTGATGTAGTTCAGGTACCGCATGCCGTTGGCTTCCAGACTCCGCTCGTAATCGGCGCTCTCCTCCTCGACGAAAATCTTCGTGATGACCAGCTGTTTCAGGGTGGCGGTGTCCACCACGTAGACGGCGGTAAGGGTGCAGCCATATTGCTTGGCCAGAACGATGGCGTATTTGGCGGCGTTGATAGACGCGTCGGATCCGCTCACCGCCACGACCAGGTTTTGCATGAGAGTCTTCATATTCGGCCCTCCAGCATGGATTTCAGGATTTTCTGGATGAAGAATATTTCTCTTTCCCTTTCTTCCAGGACGCTCCCGATGTACAGCACCGTCTCGGAGGTGTCGGGAATGACCATCTTTTCCAGGGCGTTGACCCGTCTCTGGGTTTTCTTCACCTCTTTCGCGAGCCTCCAGACCATGGTTCTGATGCCGGCGAGTTCGGCGATGACCGTCAGGTAGTGCAGAAAATTCCGCATGGTTTCGTCGTTGTAGGCGTAGGTGTTCTTGAAGGAGTACTTCAGGTCCAGGGGGGGCGGCTTCAGCTCCAGGGACGGCAGGGAGATGCCCGCCACCTTCACCCGGCTTTCCTTCAGCGCGAAGTCGTAGGAGATCCCGGAGCTGACTTCCCGGGCGGTCTCCCTGCCCACGGCGAGAAGCATTTTCCGTAGCGATCCGTAGGCCTTCTCCATCTCCCTGTCCAGGTCCGCCTCGAGAAGCTTCACCCGCTCCACCATCCGCATCAGTTCCATGACCAGAATGTCCCGTTTCTGCTCCAGAAGCTCGTAGCCCTCCCGGGCCACCGCGAGCTGCTCCTTCGCCAGCATCAGGTTGGATTTTGTCGGTGGTATGCTGAGCCGGGCCATGGTCGTCAGTTCTCCGTCATGGGCATGTACTTCTCGATGAGTTCGGTTTTTATCCGGTACAGTTCGTCCCGGGGAAGGACCGACAGGGAGTCCCAGCCCCGGTCCAGGGTCTCCTCGATGGTCCGGTCCTCCATCTCTCCCTGGGACAGAAACTTCTTCTCGAAAACATCCCCGAAGGAGAGGTAGCTCTTGTCCAGCGGGGAAAGCTCCTCCTCGCCGATAATGGCCACCAGATTCCGGACACTCTTGGCCCGGGAGTAGGCGGCGAAAAGCTGGGATGACAGGTCCTTGTGGTCCTCCCGGGTCATCCCCGGTCCGATGCCGTCCTTCATGAGCCGGGACAGGGACGGCAGCCCCGCCACGGGGGGGTAGATACCCTTCTGGAACAGCTCCCGGGACAGGACGATCTGCCCCTCGGTGATGTAGCCCGTCAGGTCCGGGATGGGGTGGCTGATGTCGTCGTTGGGCATGGTGAGGATGGGGATCTGGGTGATGGACCCCTGGCCCCCGGACACCTTCCCCGCCCGTTCGTACAGGGAGGCCAGGTCCGAGTACAGGTAGCCGGGGTAGCCTTTCCGGGAGGGGATCTCCCCCCGGATGGAGGAGACCTCCCGCAGGGCCTCACAGTAGTTGGTCATGTCGGTGAGGACCACCAGGACATGCTTTCCCAGGCTGAAGGCCAGGTACTCCGCGGCGGTGAGGGCGCAGCGGGGGGTGATGAGCCGCTCGATGGAGGGCGAATCCGCCAGGGACAGGAACATGGCCACCTTGGACAGGACGCCCCCCTCTTCGAAGGTGTCGATGAAGAACCGGGCCACGTCGTACTTCACCCCCATGGCGGCGAAAACCATGACGAAGGACTCGTCCTGACCCCGGATCTTCGCCTGACGGATTATCTGCGCCGCCAGGCGGTTGTGGGGAAGGCCGCTTCCGGAAAAAATGGGAAGCTTCTGGCCCCGGATCAGGGTGTTCATGCCGTCGATGGCGGATATGCCGGTCTGGATGAAGTCCCGGGGGTACTCCCGGGCGTAGGGGTTGATGGGGTCGCCGTTGATGTCCAGGAAGGTGGAGGAGAAGGGGGGGGAGAAGCCGTCCATGGGGCGCCCCAGCCCGTCGTAGACCCGCCCCAGCATGTCCTCGGAGACCACCAGTTCCAGGGGTTTTTCCAGGAACTCCACGCTGGTCTCGTCGGTGGACAGGCCGGTGGTGGGGCCGTAGACCTGGATGGCGGCGTAATCGTCGGACAGCTCGATGACCCGGCCGGTTTTTTCCGCCCCCTCCCGGTCCCGGATGGTGACGATTTCGCCGAAACCGACGTTTTCCTTCCGCCTCAGGATGATGATGGGACCGGAAACCGTGTTGAGCCCCTTGAATTCCAGTCCCCTCATGCGCTGTACTCCTTTTTGAGTTTCCCCAGTTCCCCCTCCAGCAGGGCCTCGACATCCCGGAACTCCTCCAGCCGGTCGTTGGGGATGCGGGATTTGACCCGGCTGATGCGCTCCACCGACTCCAGGCTGCGGATCCGCACCAGGGGGGCCCCGGCCTGGATTATCTCCAGGGATCTCCGGTAGAAGGTCATGATCAGCCGGAGGATCAGGACCTGTTTCTCCGGCACCGAGTACATGTCGATATCGTCATAGGCGTTCTGCTGGAGAAAGCCGTTCTTGATCATGTCGGCGCAGAGAAGGACCAGGCGCTGGTTGTCCGGCAGGGCGTCGGGTCCGATGAGTTTGACGATCTGGGCCAGACGCTCCTCCCGTTTCAGCAGGTCCAGCGCCTGGGTGCGCACCTCCAGCCAGTCCGGGTTGATATGCTGCCACCAGTCCCGGAGCTCCTCGGCGTACTCGCTGTAGGAATCGATCCAGGATATGGCGGGGTAATGCCGGGCGTCGGCCAGCTCCCGGTCCAGGGCCCAGAAACAGCGGATGAACCTCTTGGTGTGCTGGGTGACGGGCTCGGAGAAGTCCCCCCCCGGGGGCGAGACCGCGCCGATGATGCTGATGGACCCCGTATCGCCCCCCAGGGTGGAAACCCGCCCTCCCCGCTCGTAGAACTCCGCCAGCCGGGTGGGGAGGTAGGCGGGAAAGCCCTCTTCCGCGGGCATCTCTTCCAGGCGGCCCGAGAGTTCCCGCAGGGCCTCGGCCCAGCGGGAGGTGGAATCCGCCATGATGGCCACGTGGTAGCCCATGTCCCGGTAATACTCCGCCAGGGTCACCCCGGTGTAGATGGACACCTCCCGGGCGGCCACGGGCATGTTGGAGGTGTTGGCGATGAGGATGGTCCTCTCCATGATAGACCTGCCGGTCCGGGGGTCGACGACCTTGGGGAACTCCCGTAAAACGTCGGTCATCTCGTTGCCCCGCTCCCCGCAGCCGATGTAGACGATGATGTCCGCGTCGCTCCACCGGGCCAGGGCGTGCTGGGTCATGGTCTTGCCGGTGCCGAAGCCCCCGGGGATGGCCGCGGAGCCGCCCTTGGAGATGGGAAAGAAGATGTCGATGACTCTCTGCCCCGTCAGGAGGGGCTCGGTCATCCCCAGTTTCCGGATGAAGGGCCGGGGTTTCCGGACCGGCCAGATGTGGCTCATGGAGAACTGGGAGCCCTTTTCCCCCCGGGCCACCACCTCGTCCACCGTGTAAGACCCCGCGGGGGCGGTCCAGACCAGCCTTTCCTCGCCGGCGAAGGAGGGGGGGACGAGGACCTTGTGGTCCAGCCTCTCGGTCTCCCGCACATGACCCAGAAGGCTCCCCGCCCTGATGAGGCTCCCCTCGTCGGCGTCGGCCACGAAGTCCCAGGTCTTCCCCTGTTCCAGCGCGTCGGATTTGACTCCCGGCTTGAGGCCGGTTCCGCTCATCGCGTACAGGTCCTTCAGGGGCCGCTGGATCCCGTCGTAAATTCTCCCCATGAGCCCCGGACCGACGCGGACCGAAAGGGGCCTTCCCTCGGACAGGATCCTCTCCCCTACCCGCATCCCCGTGTTGTCCTCGTAAATCTGTATGGTGGCCAGGTTCCGGTTCAGGCGGATAATCTCGCCGATGAGACGCCTCTCCCCGGCCTCCACCACATCGTAGAGACCGCAGGCGCCCATCCCCTCGGCCTGGATGATGGGCCCGTTTATCTTGACGATCCTTCCTTCAATCATGAATCAAAACTTACCTCCGAACAGGGCGTCGACGATGCGCCGCCGTCCCCGTTCCCGCAGTTCGCCCGCCACCTCGTCCAGGGTCAGCCGATACCGGATGCCTTCGTGGGTGTTCAGAAAGACCAGGCCCCGGTACCCTTCGGCGGGTTTGAACTCCGCGTTCTGCACACCCAGGGAGGCCGCCGCCTTCACGGCGCCTTCCCGGGACACTCCGGAGAAATACACCTCGTGGGGGGGGCTCCCGATGAGCCCCGCGGCCCGGGCCCCCCGGCGGGACAGAAGGTCCAGAACCTCCTCCTCCCCCAGGGAGGAGAAAAAGGCGGAGAGAGTCTCCTCCAGGCGGCGCTCCAGAAAGGCCAGCCTCCGGCGGCCCTTGTCCAGGGGGAGGGAGGCCAGGAGTTTTTTCTCCTCCAGCTCTTTCCGCCGCCCGTACTCCTCCGCCAGGGACGCCAGTTCCTCCCGGATCTTCTCCTCCCCCTCCCGGCGGATCTCGTCGATCTTTTTGTCCGCCCCCAGGAGGGTCCTTTCGGCCTTCTTCCGCGCGTCCTCCAGAACTTCCTTTTCCAGCTCTTCGCTGGTTCGCACTTCATCCATACTTGCGGCGACCTACACACCGATGCCCACGGCTTCGCGAATCGAATCCACCAGGGACTTTTTTCCTTCCAGTCTGCCCTGGAGTCCGGGGATTTCCACCAGGAGGGGAAACCGTCCCGACATGTTCCATTCCAGGACCCTGTCTTCGATCAGCATGGCGACCTCTTCGGTGAGGATCAGGACCTTCAGACCTTCCCGGGAAACGGCGGCGTCGAAACCGTCCTCCGCCTCGTGCCGGGATCGGACCGGCATGCCCTGGATG
>JAKQWJ010000083.1 GCA_029562045.1 Spirochaetota bacterium
CCGAGGGCGTGAAAATTTCTTGACCACCCCCCGAGAGGGAGGGGATAATGGCGCTCCAGGGGGGAGCAGAAAATGGATAACTCCAGGGAAACCGGGTCTTTCACCGCCGGCGGCGGGACGGATTTTTCCCCGGTGGAAAAAGCCTTCATCGGGGAATGGGGCGCCGCCGGGAAAAACACCACCGTCCCGTATATCGTCGTGGACAACTTCCCCAAACTGGGCCTGCTGGCGGCCCTGCGCTTTCTGGAGTGGGTGGGGGAGAACCCCGAGGGCGTCATCAGCCTTCCCACGGGAAAGACGCCGGAGTATTTCATTAAATGGTGCCGGTTCCTGCTGACGGAATGGGACACCCCCCGGGGACGGGACATCCTGGATCGCTACGGCCTGGGGGCTCGGCCGAAACCCATGCTGAAGGGGCTCCGCTTCGTCCAGCTGGACGAGTTCTACCCCATCAGCTCGAGGCAGCACAACAGTTTCTACAACTACGTGATGGAGTTCTACATAAAGGGATTCGGCCTGGACCGGACCAGGGCCCTCCTCATCAATTCCGACGAGATACCCCTTCCGGAGGGTCGGCGCTACACGGACATATTTCCCGACAACCGGGTGGACCTGTCCCTGCGGTACCGGGAATGCAAGACCGCCGTGGAAAGGATCCAGCAGCGGGCGGTTTTCATGATCGATTCCTGGTGCGCGGATTACGAAAAGAGAATCCGCCGATGGGGAGGGATCGGTTTCTTCCTGGGGGGAATCGGGCCAGACGGCCATATCGCCTTCAACATCCGGGGTTCGGATTTTTTCTCCACCACCCGGCTCACCGCCACCAATTTCGAAACCCAGGCCATCGCCGCAGCCGATCTGGGGGGGATCGAAGTATCCTCCAACCGGCTGGTCATCACCGTGGGGCTGGAAACCCTGACCTTCAACCCCGACGCGGCGGCCGTCATCATCGCCGCCGGGGAGGCCAAGGCGGAGATCGTGAAGAGTTCCCTGGAGGAACCGCCCTCCAATCTGTACCCCGCCTCCGCTCTGGCGGGGCTGAAGAACGCCCGCTTTTATCTGACCCGGGGGGCGGCGAGCCGTCTGAAGGACAGTATCGACGGGTATTACCGGGAAGACCCCTGGACGGAACAGAAGAGCCAGAGGGCCGTCATCGAACTGTGCAGGAACATCAACAAGTTCGGCCACCACCTCACGATGGACGATCTGCTAAACGATGCCCATGCAGGGCTCATTCCCGGATTGAACGACCAAACGGTCCCCGGGGTACGGCAAAGCTTCATACGGAAAATCACGCGGGGCCTCGCGCCCGAACGGGAGCAGGTCTTCCTCCACACCGGTCCCCACCATGACGACATCATGTTAGGCCTTCTGCCACATCTGGCAAACCACTACTACGAACCGTCCAACCGGTTCCATTTCGCCATCCTTACATCCGGGTTCACCGCGGTGACCAACAGCTTCGTCATCGACGTTCTGCACGACACCCTGCAGTTCATCGAGCAGGGCCAGATCCAGATGATCCGCTACCCCGATTTCTTTCAGGAGGGCTACAGGTACAAATGGGACAAGGATGTGTACCACTACCTCACCAAGCTGGCGGGGGGAGAGGACCATGAGCGGCGACGGGGAGTCTGCCATCGAATGGTGCGGGCCGTGGTGGACATCTGGGGCGCGCAGGACGAAACCGAATTGACACGGAAGATCCGGGAGATCATAGCCGTTCTCCGCTCCAGCTACGACGGGGAAAAGAACCCGCCGGAGATACAGAGACTGAAGGGGATGATCCGGGAGTTCGAGGAGGAGCTGGTCTGGGCCCATTTTGGAACCCAGGTGAAAGATGTCCACCACAACCGCCTGGGGTTTTACCAGGGCGACATCTTCACCGAGCAGCCGGATACGCAGCGGGATGTGGCGCCGGTTCTGGACATGCTCCGGCACATCGACCCCACCGTGCTGAGCCTGGCCTATGACCCGGAAGGGAGCGGACCCGACACCCATTACAAGGTGCTGCAGATCCTGGCCGACGCTCTGCGGGAATGGCGGAAGGAGAAGGACCTGTCCCGCCTCAGAATCTGGGGCTACCGCAATGTCTGGTTCCGCTTCCATCCCGCGGAGGCGGATGTCATCGTCCCCGTGTCCCTGGGGGAAATGGCGTCCATGGACAGGGTCTTCACCAACTGTTATCTCAGCCAGGTGAACGCCTCGTTTCCCAGCTACGAACTGAACGGCCGGTTCAGCGAACTGGCGGCCTGCATCTGGGTGGAGCAGCTGCAAAGCCTGCAGTTCCTTCTGGGAAAAGACTGGTTTTATCAGAACCCCAATCCCCGGATCCGGGCGAGCCACGGCCTGATTTTTTACCGGGAAATGTCCGTGGACGAGTTTCTCGCCGGCGCGCGGAAGCTGCAGAAATCGATCGAGGGAATGATCACCCCTTAAGGAATAGCGGCGCTCCGGTCGGTGGAATCAGGGAAGGGGAGATTTCCCGGGATATTGTCATGGCATTAAAGGCTTTTTAAGGTTAAAATTATTGAAAACATGGTGGAGTCTGAAATGAGCAGCCTGAAAACCCTGTCCGAAGCATGTGTTCCCCGAAAAAGCGTGTTCGACCGATCCCGGAAAGATGTGGTGCTGCAGTTGGGGGATTTTCTGAACGGCGCTCTGACGGAAGACGACGCAAAAATTTTCTTTGAAGAGAACTTCGTCACCAATGGTCTGAAGTCGCTGGTATCCAAAACCTTCGACCGAATTGTTGGTGTGAAGGACCAGGCGTCGACCTTTCTCCTTTCACAGGCCATGGGAGGCGGCAAGACCCACTCCATGCTGGCCCTGGGTTTCCTGGCAAAATACCCGGCATTGCGGAAAACTTGCTGGAAGGAAGGAGATCTGGGGGCAGAGCCCGTCCGGGTCATAGGTTTCGACGGCAGAGAGTCCGACTATCCCTTCGGCATCTGGGGGGCGCTGGCGGATCAGTTGGGAAAGAAGGATTTTTTCAAGGATTACTTTTCCCCCCTTCAGGCCCGGGGGTCTCTTCCTGGATCAACCTTCTTCAGGGACCCCCCACGATCATACTTCTGGACGAGCTTCCACCATATTTCGCCAATGCCCTGTCCAAATCCATCGGGGCGAGCAATCTGGCCTCGGTAACCACCACGGCAATCTCCAATCTCATGGTGGCGGCCAACAAGGCTGAATTAAGCAATGTGGTCATTGTCATATCCGACCTGTCCGCCACAGCCTACGCAAGTTATGACACCGGCGTCATGGCCGCCCTGAACAACCTGCAGCAGGAGTCGAACCGGTCAGCTCTCTTTATCGAACCTGTGGCCACCCAGGGGGACGAGGTTTTCCATATTCTCCGGACCAGGCTCTTTGAGTCCCTTCCCGACAGAAAAACCCGGCAGGAAGTGGGTCTCGCCTACGCGGAGGCGGTGAAAAAAGCGAAGCAGATGGAACTCACCGCCGCCACCCCGGCGAGCTTTTCGGCGGAAATTCTCGACTCCTATCCCTTCCATTTCTCCCTGCGGGATCTCTACGGCCGCTTCAAGGAAAATCCCAATTTCCAGCAAACCCGTGGTCTTTTGCGGATGATGCGGGTAATAACGGCCAACCTCTGGGAAACGAAGAAAGCCGAATCTCTGCACCTGATCCATCCCTACGATATCGACCTGAACGACCCGGAGGTGTTCACCGAGTTCGACCGTATCAACCAGTCTTTAAGCGAAGCGGTGCGGGCGGACATCGCGAACAGCGGCCGATCTCATGCCGAAGAACTGGATGTCAGCTTGAAGGCCCGGGATGCCACCGACGCGGCAAAGCTGATCTATGTGGCATCCTTGTCGCTGGCCCAGAAAGCCGTTATCGGTCTGCGGGACAGTGAAATCGTGGCCTGGCTCTGCGCACCGGAGCGGGACATCGACAGTATGCACAGGGATGTTCTGGAAGTCCTGCCCAATCGGGCCTGGTACCTGCACATGTCGCTGGATGGACGCCTGTACTTCAAAAATATCCAGAACCTGGCAGCCCGGCTCTACAGTATGGTGGGGGCCACCACGAAGGAAAACCGCGTACAGGAACTGCGCAGGTATCTGACCGATCTCTTCGAACCAAAAATCAGGGACCTCTACCAGGAGATTAAAGTCCTCGCCCCCATCGACGAAATAACGATAAGCCAGGACAGGGTTACCCTGATCCTCGCCGATCCCTATCCCGGAGCGACAGCGGACATCCCCCTTAATCCGGAATGGGTGAAGTTCTTTGGAGAGCAGACCTTTCAGAACCGGATTCTTTTTCTCACCGGCGACAGGAACACCATGGAGGAGGTGCTGAAAAACGCCGCCTACCTGCGGGCGGTGGAAACGGTGCTCCGGGAACAGGCGCAGGATGGGGTCTCGCCCAAGGATCCCCAGGCTCAGGAGGCGGTCCGCAGCAAAGATAAATACCTGATGCAACTGCGCAGCGCGGTGCAGCAGACCTTTTCCACCATCATCTATCCTTCCCGGGGAAAAATTCGCCACGAGTTCATCAATTTTAACTTCGAAAGCAACCAGTACGATGCGGAGGCGCAGATCCGTAAAACCCTGGCGGAAAATCAGAAGTTTTCTCAGGAAGGACCCAATGAAACATGGATCAGGAAGACCGAAGATCGCCTGTTCGACGGACAAAACCCGGTTCCCTGGAATGAGATCAAAAAGAGGGCGGCGGTAAAGCCTGAATGGCAGATGCACCATCCCGGTCTTTTGGATGATATAAAGACGCTGGCGATCCGGCTGGGAAAATGGAAGCTCGAGGGGAACTCTGTCAGGAAAGGCCCCTTCGACAAGGAGCCGACCCAGGTGACCGTCAATACCAGAAGCATCGACCAGGATTCGGGAGAGGCGATTCTGCAGATCATCCCCGAGGGGGGCACAAAGGTATTTTGCGAAATCGGCGATGCCAAACCCACCTCCGCCTCCCGGGAGGTAAAAGACTTTCACGACTTTCGAACCCGGGAACTAAAACTGAGCTTCATCTGTGTCGACGACGGTCCCGACCCCCGGCCTACAGGTCCTCACACTGTGTGGACCAATAAAATTTCCCTTAAGGGGCGCAGTTACAGTCAGGGGAGCGACACTTTTTTCCAGATATTTTCCATCCCCCCGGCGCCGGTGCGCTACACCACCGACGGAAGTGATCCACTGTCCCGGGGGGTTCCATACAACGGGGACTTTATCGTTCCTCCGGGTACGAAAATCGTTGCCGCCGTGGCCGAGAAGGACGGAGTGGTGAGCTCGGTGGTGAACTTCCCGGTGGATGCAAAGCCATCGGACAATATCAGGCCCGATGAGGCGGTGGATTGGCATTGCAGGAAGCGTTACCAGAATCTTCCCATCTCCGAAGGCTTTCAGGTGCTGGAATACGCCCGGGAATTCCGGGGCGGATTGTCCGCCGTCATGATAACCGTCGTCTCCGCCGATACCGACGAAACGCTGATGTACACTCTGCCGGACGGTCAGTTCAAGACCCCGGAGGAAATTATCGACCTGGTGGAAAAGCTGACTGCCCTGGTGCCGAGGGCCAACCTCACCCTGACCATCGGGGAGATTTCTTTCTCCCGGGGTCAGGACCTCCTGGACTGGGTGAAGAAGAACAGGCTTGACCTGGATTACTCCCGGGAGGTTCGGCAATGACGAATATCCGGGGCTTCGGATTCCTTCCGGAAAGAACGAGCCACTGTTTCCTTGTGCATCTGCCGTCCTCCTCCAGGGCCGAGGCGGAAGTGGCTGTCACCGAAGAGTTCTACTGGTCCGAATCGGTGCAGCCCTACGGAGAAAGGATCGACGGTTTTGCCGAGGCGGATCTGAAGGTGCTCCTGCCCCGGCGGATCTGGAAGGAGATCGCCCAGGAGGCCCGGGCGGAGTTCAACCGGCGGCTTATCCGCTACGGGCTCAGATCCGGACGATGGCCCGCGTCGGGGATGGCGCCGGTGGACCGCAATATGGGCAAGGAACTGGTGCTTCTCGCCTGGGCCGTGGAAGACGCAGACCCTGTCCTTATTCCCAATGCGGTGCGGAACTGGCTGGGCCTGAGCCCCGAAGAAAGGTGGTGGCTCTACACCATGACGAATGCCGCCACCGGGCAGGCGCTGAAAGGCCGGAACAAAGGATGGCGGAAAGCGGTTAGATTCGCCCTGACGGAAAACCCCATCGCCGATTCGGTGATCCGGAAACGAAACAGCGATTTTGAACTTACCTTGTTCGCGGGAATGGATTGACCGGTGGGGGAGACAACATTCTTTTTTGTGGATGAATCGGGAGACCAGAACTTCCTGGGCCGAAGAAAACCGATCTCATCACCACGGGAAAGGCATCGCGGTATTTTATCGTAGGCCACATCGAGCTGACGGACCACGGGGAGCTCAGCCGGGAGTTTTCCCGGATACGGGAAGAAATTGCCGGGGACGATTATCTGCGGGAAATACCGTCGATCAGATCATCCCTGAAGTGCTTTCACGCAAACAAGGACTGCCGCGAGGTGCAGGAAAGGGTGTTTCGTGTGTTGAGAAATACGGAGTTCAAGGGCTTCGCCGTCGTGATTGAAAAAAAACTGGATGAGTTTATTTCCCGGTTTAAAGGCAAAAAGGGAAACCTCTACTCCTATATGGTGGAACGCCTGTTCGAGAATCGGCTGCATGAACATGAAGAGATACACATCTATTTTTCCAAGGTTCGCAATGTCATTCATGAAAGGAGCATGTGGGAGGCCATAGAAAGAGCCAAAGCCCGTTTCATGGCGAGATGGAAGCGTGAAAATCACGGCAGCATAAGGATATTTATGCAGAACCCGTCCCAGCTCGCGGGATTGCAGGCAGTGGACTATTTCCTTTGGGCTGTTCATCGGGTTTATAACAATAAGGAATTCCGCTATTACAATTACCTGCAGGACCGCGTTTCTCTGATTCACGATCTGAGCTGGGGAAAGGAATACTACGGAACATATTTTTCAAAAAGAAATCCCCTGACCAGGGAAAGATTTGCGGATGACGAAAAAGGTCCCAGCGGAGGCTAGGTGATGGTAACCATCACACAAGGCGCGTGGCCTGCTTTCACCGTCCCGGGACCCACTTATAGTATATGCCGAACACCGGCGGCGGTCAATGAAAAATGTCCATTACCGGAGGAGCCTGTCCATGCATAAACCCTTCATCGAAACCCAGTTCCCTCTGGCGGCTTTGAGCGCCGAAAGCTACAAGGAGAGGAAAGCCGGAAGCGGCCAGACCCTGACGGGACTGGGCAAGTGGTGGGGCCGGAAGCCCCTGATACTCGTCCGGGCCGTCATCCTGGGCCTCCTTATGCCCGCATCGGAAGATCCCGCCGGGGACCGGGAGGTGTTTCTGCGGATCCTGACCATGGACGAGGACGGCCTCTGGCGGCGCAAGGCAAGGCCTCTGGGGGCTGCCGTGGTGGCCGCAAGGACAGGCCGGGAGGAGCACGCGGGCCTATTGGACCTGTCCGGAGGAAAGGCCGCGTGGCTTAAAGGTATTGCGGCGGGCGACAAGGCAAGGCTGGAAAGGCTGGCCTTCAACCGCATGGACTACGAGGAGAAGCTCGACTACTGCCTGAGGCCGGAGCAGATAGACGGCCCCGGCCCCGAGAGCTGGGAGATCATAAACCGGCATCTGGGAACGGCGGCGGCTGACCTTGCCGAACTTTTTGACCAGCTGTCCCGGAAGGCCTTCGGCCGCACCGCCCGGGTGGGGGACTGCTTCTGCGGGGGAGGGTCCATCCCCTTCGAGGCCGCCCGGCTGGGGCTGGAGTCCTACGGCAGCGATCTGAGCCCCGTGGCGGCCCTCTTGTCCTGGGCGGCGGTGAACCTGGTGGGCGGGGGGACGGAGGTTCAGGATGAGGTCCGCAAAGCCCAGGAAGAGGCCTGGGAGGCGGCGGACCGGCAGATTACGGCGTGGGGCATCGAGCACGACGGGGAGGGTAACCGGGCTGACTCCTACCTTTACTGCGTGGAGGCTAAGAGCCCCGCCACGGGCCTCTGGGTTCCCCTGGCGCCCAGCTGGGTGATCAGTGAAAAATAC
>JAKQWJ010000341.1 GCA_029562045.1 Spirochaetota bacterium
AAGACCTCGTTGGGAAGGGCTGCGGCGAGAAGAAAACCCGAAATCATCGACAGAAACAGAGATCGACGCATCCTGAGCGGCAGAATACAGACTTTCCGCGGGAAAAAACAGTCCTCCCCGGGGGAATAGTCTCCGGGGGAACAACATTTTCGTTGAATACTTCGCGTTTTTCCTATAATATAAAGGGGACGCATGGTTTCGGCAGGGGGTCCCCGAAAATGAAGGATGTGGCATCTCTTCATCAGGAAGAGTTCGGCAAACCGCCCCAGGTCGTGACGGCCGCTCCCGGAGTGGTGGACATAATGGGGGAGCACACCGAACACACCGGAGGTTTCGCTCTGCCCTTTGCCATCGACCGGTATCTGTATGTGGCGGTTTCCCGGAGGGAAGACACCTCCCTGCGGTTTTACGCCGCGGATTTCAAGGAACGCAAAAGGACCAGCATCGCCAACATCAAATACAAGCGCGAGGACCGGTGGGCCAACTACATCAAGGGGGTCATCGTCGCCTTCCTGCAGGAGGGCCACCCCATCCGGGGCCTGGACATAACCATCAGCGGCACCGTCCCTCCCAGCATCGGCCTCGCCTCATCGGCGGCCCTCACCGTCGCCGCCGCCGTGGCGGTCAAGACTCTCTACGGGCTGTCCATCCCGGATCGGCGCATCATCGACTTCGCCCGGGGGGCGGAGACGGACTTCATGGAGCTGGAAACGGGAGCCATCGACACCTTCACCTCCTGCCTCAGCAGGCCCCGGCAGGCCATGTTCATCGACACGAAATACCTGGAGTACCGCTACGTTCCCCTGAACATGAAGGATGTCAAGTTCCTGATAACCGATTCCCAGGTTCCCCGGTCGCTGGGGGACGGCGAGTTCGTCCAGAGATGGGAGGACTGCGAACGCTGCATCGCTCTGCTCAGCCGCCGCCGGCCGGGGTCCACGCTCCGGGACTTCACCGCCAAGGATATCCGGGAGAGCATCGGCATCCTGCCCGAGAATGTCCGGCGGAGATGCCTTCACATCGTCGAGGAAAACGCCCGGGTCAGAGAGGCGGAGGAGATCCTGCGAAAAAACGGGGATCTGGCCACTCTGGGAAAACTGCTGAACCGCTCCCATGAGAGTCTCCGGGACCTCTTCGAAGTCTCCTGTCCCGAACTGGACTGGCTGGTCAAGCGCTCCTGGGAAACCGAGGGAGTCCTGGGGTCCCGCCTCACCGGAACGGGCTTCGGCGGCTGCACCATCACCCTGATCCGGGAAAGCGCGGTGCCGGAGTACGAGAAGCGGCTGGAGGAGTACGAGCGGATCTTCGGGTTCAAGGCCGTCTCCTTCGTCTGCGAAGCCTCCGGCGGGGTCCGGGTCCTTTGAAAAATAAAGCAACTGCTGATATAATCCCCGCAGGTGGGATATGAGGATTTTACTGACCAACGATGACGGGTTCAGCAGCCCCGGACTCCTGTCGCTGAAAAAGGCGCTGGAGAAGGACCATGACCTCTGGGTCATAGCCCCCGACGGCGAACGGAGCGGAACCTCCCATAGAATCACCCTGCGGGGCCCGGTCATGCGGGGCCGGGTGGACGAGCGGGTCTTCTCCTGCAGCGGCACCCCCGCGGACTGCGTCATCATCGGGGCCAACGGGGCCCTGCCGGGAAAGCCGGAACTGGTGATCTCGGGCATCAACATCGGCCCCAACATCGGGACCGACGTGGTGTATTCCGGAACCGCCGCCGCCGCGCGCCAGGGCGCCCTGATGGGGATCCCCAGCGTCGCGCTGTCGCTGGATTCATTCAAGGAGCCCTTCCACTTCGACGCGCTGAGCCGGTTCGCCGCCGACAATCTGGAGACCTTTGTCCGCCTCTGGCGGCCGGATCACTTCATCAACATCAACGCGCCGAACCTGGCGGTCTACCGGGGCGTGGAAATAACCCGTCCCTCCCGCCGGCTGTATCACGACCGGATCGACGAATACCGGGCCCCCGACGGCCGTTCCTATTTTTTCATCCACGGGTTCCGGGTGGAAACGGTGAAAGAGTCCGGCAGCGACTGGGACGCCGTGTCCCGGGGCATGGTCTCCATCTCTCCGGTGGTGCTGCAGCCCGTGCCCCGGAAGGACGACGCCCACTACCGGGAAGAGAGGTTCGTCCTGGCATGAAAAACGGAAAATCCTTCTCCGAGGCGGTGCGTCTCTACCGGAACCGGCGCTACGAATCGGCCCTGAAGGAGTTCCTGGGCCTTCAGTCCGACAGCCTCAAGCACCCGGAGCTCGCCTACTATCTGGGGCTCTGCTACACCCAGCTGGAAAAATACGACGAGGCCCTGCTGTACCTGGAGCAGGTGGTGGCCTCCGATTCCGGCCTCATCCATCTGTACCAGAGCAGGATGGTCCTGGGCTTCATCTATTCGGTGACGAAGCGCTACCGGCTCGCGGAGTTCGAGTTCCGGCGGCTCCTGGAGGACGGCTTCGAGTCCGCCAAGGTCCACAGCGCCCTGGCCTATGCCCTGTTTCTCCAGAACAAGGTCGAGGAAAGCGTCGCCTCCCTGGAACGGGCGCTGGAGCTGGAAAAAGACAATGCCAACGCCCTGAACTCCCTGGGTTACGTTCTGGCGGAACAGGGAACCCGCCTGGCCGCCGCCCTCTCCTATTGCCGGCGGGCGGTGGAACGCTATCCCCGAAACGCGGCGTACCTCGATTCCCTGGGCTGGGTGCACTTCAAGCTGGGGAATTACAAGGACGCCCGCTTCTACCTCCGCCGGGCCCTGGAGCAGGCGCCGAAAAACAGGGAAATCCTCGCCCACCTCAAAGCCGTCATGGAGGCGGAGGGATGAAGGGGAGGAAAGGGGCCGGGGCGGTTTTTTTCCCCGTCCTGGCGTTTTTCCTGGCCCCGGCTCTTTTCGGTCAGAATCTGGATTTCGATCAGGTCCGGGCGGACGAGGAGTTCCGGGGAGGCGTACAGGCCTTCCACAACGGGTATTACAATCAGGCCTCGCAGGCCTTCAAAAAGGCCCTGTCCTTCAAGCCCCGGGATACCCGGATTCGGCTCTGGCTCGGCCGGGCCTATTATCAGTCCGGGCTGAACGAGGCCGCCCTGGCGGAGTGGAAGACGGTGGCGAAGGCGGGAGGGGGTTCGCCTCTTCTGGACGGGCTTCTGGAGATCCTGGAGTCCCGCCGCGGCATCGGCCGGGAGTTGCGGGGGCCCGAACGCTGGGTGGTCTCCGGGGAGATCGGGGGGACCTTCGGGGAAAACGTCTTTTTCAGAAGACCCTCGTCGGTGCGGACCCGGCGGGACGGGTCCTTTTTCGTGGTCGGTTTCGTCACCAACCGGGTTGTCCAGCTGGATTCCAACGGGATGGTCAAAAAGACCCTGACGGGGGGCCTGGAAGGTTTCGATCATCCCTTCGATATCGTCGAAGACCGGGACGGCGCGGTCTATGTCAGCGAGTTCAGGGGAGATCGGGTGGCGAAGTGCGACAGGGACGGGAACCGGCTGCTTTCCATCGGCGGAAAGGGGCGGGGCCCCGGGAAACTGCTGGGACCCCAGTACCTCGCCCTGGACCGGGACGGGAATCTCTATGTGTCCGATTGGGGGAACCGCCGGGTGTCGAAGTTCAGCCGGACCGGGGACTTCCTCCTGTCCTTCGGCGGGGCTTCGGGGGCCTACCCCGGACTCCAGGCCCCCACGGGGGTCCTGTGTCACGAGGGGCATGTCTACGTGGCCGACGACGGCCGGAAGCAGGTGGCGGTTTTCGATTCCAGCGGCAATCACCTCGCCACGCTGCTGCAGGGCCGCCTTGAGTCCTTCGAAGGCATGAGGCGGCTTCCGGAGGGGGATTTCCTGATATCCGACGGGCAGCGTCTGTACCGCTACGGCCTGGAGGAGGACAGCCTGTCCCTTCTCACCGATTTCGGCGGAATCGCCAAACGGGTGCTGTCCGCGGACCGGGACGCCAACGGCAACCTGCTGGCGCCGGACTTCGACGCCGGAGTGGTGCACGTTCTGTCCGAACTCACGGGGATGCATGCCGGCCTGACCGTCATGGTCCGGGGCATCGAAGCCCGGGAGTTCCCCAAGATCACCCTCGAGGTCCATGTGACGAACCGCTACGGCGACCCGGTGGTCGGCCTGGGGGCGGATAACTTCATCGTTTCCGAGAGGAGGGTCCGGGTCGAAAGGGTGGACCTGCGGTTTGCCGCGCACAAATCCGCCTCTTTCGACATCGCCCTGCTGCCGGACCGGTCGCCGGAGATGGCGGCGAAGCGCTCCGTGGTCGAAAAGGCCGCCCGGGAAGCCTGGGACAGAATGGGGAAGGCGGGAATCTTCCGGGTCGTGTCCCCCGGAGCGGCTCCGACGGTGGTTTCCCGGCCCGAAGACCCTCCGGCGGTGATGGCCCGGGCAGCCGCGGACACCGACGGCAGCTACGGCCCGGACTGGGCCTTCGACCTGGGCATCCGGCTGGCGGTCTCGGAGCTGGCGGTCTCCCGGAACCGGAAAGCCATCCTCTTTCTCTCCTCCGGAACCCTGCCCGGGACCGCGTTCCGGCGCTACGGACTCCAGGAGACCGCGGACTACATGAAAAACAACTCCGTGGCCTTCTATCCGGTCTATCTCTCCGACTCCGGAGGGACTCCGGAGCTGGAGTTTCTGGCCCGGGAAACCGGCGGCCGCTCCATCCGATACTTCGCCCCCCCGGGCCTGACTTCCCTGGCGGAGGACCTGTCCGCCCAGCCCGACGGGACCTATGTTCTGGAGTACCGCTCCTCCAGCCCGACGGATTTCGGGCGGGCCTTTATCCCCGTGGAGGTGGAGGCCTTCCTGGTCCGCAGGAGCGGCCGGGACGAATCCGGCTACTTCGGGCCCCTGGAGTTCTAAGATATGGCCCTGTCGGACATTCGGCCCCTTCGCCTCTTCCGGGAGATCCTGCGGAGCTGGGGAGCCCGGTGGGACGGCATATGCCGGCGCTGCGGGATCTGCTGCTACGAGAGGACCCTGTCCCGCTCCGGGGAACTGGTGGTGAATCTCTCCTCCCCCTGCGAGCACCTGGACCCGGAGACCCGGCTCTGCCTCATCTACCGGGACCGTTTTCGGCTCTGCCCCGACTGCCGCCGGATGACCATCTTCCACGCGCGTTTCTCCCGCTATCTGCCCCCGAGCTGCGGCTATGTGCGGAAGTTCCGGCGGAAAAAGGTCCTGTCAGGGCATGTGCTCCGGGGCCTTCCGGAGGAGCCGGGAAACGACCCGTCCTAAGAGGGGAGTGCGGATCCTTATGGCCCGGTGGGGGCACATCTCGTGGCAGATGTAGCACCGGATGCATAGACTGTAATCGTAGACGGGGGTTCTTTTTTCGTTCCCCCCCGGAAAGGAGAGGGCTTTTTTCGGCGCCACCGGACAGGCTTTTACGCAGATCCCGCATTTCCGGCAGGCCTCCTCATGAATGACCGGCCGGGGAATGAGCAGGTTGCGCACCGGTCGCAGGGCCTGGAGGGTGGCATCTCCCGCGGCGGGCATGCGCGTGACCCGGAATGCGGGGTTTCGGAATCTCTCCGGCGGATCTCCCAGGATTTCGATCTCCCCGTCCCGGAAAACCCCCAGGCCGGAGGCGGCCCCTTCGGTGATGGTGGGGACGAAGCCGGGGTCCAGGGCCACCAGCCGGCAGAACACCGCGTCCAGGGCCACCGGGTCCCGGGAGGCCAGAAGCAGCCCCATCCGCACGGGGTCGCCGCTGGAAGGCCCCTCCCCCTCCATGGCCACCACCCCGTCCATGATGTAGAGCCGGGGTTTCAGCAGAAGGTTCAGGTCCGTCAGCATGCCGGCGAAGCGCCGCGCATTGGGAAAGCGCAGATGAAACCGGGCCTTTTCGAAGCCCGCCACGCAGCCGAAGGTGTTTTTCACCGCCCCGGTTATCCGGGTGAGCCCGTGGGTCTTCATTTTACAGAGGCTGATGATTCCGTCCGCCTCCGCCGCCGCCTGGGCGACGGGAAAGCTCTTTTCGAAACGGCCGGCGGGAAAGTCCAGGTTGACGGCGGTGTGGAAGTCCCCCTCGGGGATCCCCAGCCTCTCCGCCCGGGGGGAGAGGCCGGCTTTCCGGGCCACCAGCCGCAGGCCTTCGGTCCCCGGTGAATCGCCGTAGGAAAGCCGGGCCCCGGTTTCGGCGAGCAGACGGGCGGCGGCCTCGAAGACCGAGGGGTGGGTGGTCACCGCCCGTTCCGGGGTCCGGGCCGCCAGCAGGTTGGGTTTCAGCAGTATCTTTTCTCCCTCCCGGGCGAAGGCTCCGGCCCCCCCCAGCAGGCAGAGGAGCTTCCGCATGGCGGACAGGACGGTTTCGTCCTCGTAGGAATCGCAGGCGGCAAGAGCGACGGTGGAGCGCATGGATGTCCCCCTTCTGGGGCCCCAGATTACGGGTCCCCGGGGGGGAAGGTCAAGCGCCGGTTTTCGGTCAAGCGCTGTTGCCGCGGATGGGGATTTTTCATACTATATATATCAGGAAGGGGGAAAGAGGTGGCCGGGAAGGAAGATACGAGGTTCCGGGATGGGACCGACCTGGACGAAAAGCGGCGGGTCGAACTGAAAGAGCCGGACATGTTCCGGGTGGTGATGCACAACGACCACTATACGACCCAGGAGTTCGTCGTCAGCGTCATCATGGTGGTGTTCCATAAGACCGCCTCGGAGGCCACGAAGATCATGCTGGATGTCCACCGCCAGGGGAAGGGAAGTGTCGGGGTCTACACCTACGACATCGCCGCCACCAAGGCCGGTCAGGTGCGGGAAATCGCCGCCTCCCAGGACTTCCCCCTCAAATGCACGGTGGAGAAGGCGTAGAAAAAGATGATGATCAATCAGGAACTGCAGGACGTTCTGAACGCGGCATATAACGAAGCGAAGCAGCGCAAGCACGAATATCTGACCTCCGAGCATATCCTCTTCGCGTCGCTGCACTTCAACGGAGCCAGAAGCATTCTGGAGGAGTGCGGCATCGAGCCCGACGCTCTGCGGGAGGAGATGGGGCTTTATCTGCAGGACAAGATGCCCAAGGTGAATCGCCGGGAGCCGATCCGGTCGGTGGCCTTCCAGAATGTCATCGAGCGGGCGGTCCTGCATACCCAGTTCGCCAGCAAGCCGGAAGTGGATATGGGGGACGTGCTGGTGTCCATATTTGACGAGGACAAGTCCTACGGCTCCTTTTTATTGAAAAAACACGGGCTCACCCGGCTCCATCTGCTGGAAATCGTGTCCCACGGCTCCTACCAGGAGGAAAGGGAGAACGAAAGCGTCGGGGGCGACTCCGGGAATCCCGACGGGGATGACGGGGAAGGCCTGGAGGCGGAGGGGGAGGAGAAAACCCCGGAGGAGGCCAGGCTCCGGAAAAAGGACGTTCTCCGGAAGTTCACCACCGAGCTGACGGCCCTGGCGGCGGAAGGGAAGCTGGAGCCTCTCATCGGCCGGGACGATCTGGTGGAGCGGACCATCCAGGTCCTGGTGCGGCGGCTCAAGAACAACCCCATCCATGTGGGGGAGCCCGGGGTGGGGAAGACCGCCATCACCGAGGGGCTGGCCTCCCGGATCGTCCAGGGCCGGGTTCCGGGCATCCTGAAAGGCTACCGGATCTTCGCTCTGGACATGGGGGCCCTCATCGCCGGGACCCGGTACCGGGGGGATTTCGAAGAGAGGATGAAGGCCGTCATAGCCCGGCTGCTGCAGGAGGAGAAAATCATCCTTTTTGTGGACGAGATCCACACTCTGGTGGGCGCCGGGGCGGTTTCCGGAGGCTCCATGGACGCCGCCAACCTGCTCAAGCCCGCCCTCCAGTCGGGAAAGCTCCGCTGCATCGGCTCCACCACCTTCGAAGAGTACCGGAAGTTCTTCGACAAGGACCGGGCCCTGTCCCGGCGATTCCAGAAGATCGAGGTGCTGGAGCCCTCGGTGGATGAAACGGTGGGGATACTGCAGGGTTTGAAGGACAAGTACGAGTCCTACCATTCGGTGCGGTACAGCGACGGGGCCCTCCGGGCGGCGGCGGATCTGGCGGCGAAGGTCATCCATGACCGATTCCTCCCCGACAAGGCCATCGATGTGGTGGACGAGGCGGGGGCCTGGGTCAGGATGCACCGCTATCGGGAGGGTCAGGAGGCGGAGCCCTACGAGATCACCGAAACGGACATCGAAAAGGTGGTGGCCCGGATCGCCAAGGTCCCGGAGCGCAGCGTCTCCTTCTCCGAGAGGGACCGGCTCAGAAACCTCCTCCCGGAGCTGAAAAAGCGGATCTTCGGCCAGGACGACAGCATCAGGGCGGTGGTGGATGCGGTGAAACGGTCCCGGGCGGGCTTCCGGAGCCCCGACAAGCCCATCGCCTCCTTCCTCTTCGTGGGTCCCACCGGGGTGGGAAAAACCGAGCTGGCCCGGAGTCTGGCGGAGATTCTGGGCGTGGAGCTCCTGCGTTTCGACATGAGCGAATACCAGGAGAAGCACACCGTCTCCCGCCTCATCGGGTCGCCCCCGGGCTACGTGGGCTACGAGGAGGGGGGGCTCCTTTCGGAGGCCATCCGCCGGTCGCCCCATGCGGTGCTGCTGCTGGACGAAATCGAAAAGGCCCACGGGGATATCTTCAACGTTCTGCTCCAGGCCATGGATTACGCCACCATCACCGACAACTCGGGAAAAAAGGCGGATTTCCGCAATGTCATCCTCATCATGACCTCCAACGCCGGCGCCCGGGACATCGGACGGCCCCTCATCGGTTTCGGCGATCAGGCTGTGGGAAAGGCCGCCATCTCCGACGCGGTGGAGAGGATCTTCAGCCCCGAGTTCCGGAACCGGCTGGACAAGGTGGTGGTCTTCGGCAATCTGGACCGCCCGGTGGTGCGGGACATCGTCCTGAAGGAGATCGATGCCTTCCGGAGCCGGCTGGCGGAGAAAAACATCCTTCTGGAGGTGGAGGATCCGGCGGTGGACCATCTCCTGGATCTGGGTTTTTCCCGGGAGTTCGGCGCCCGGAACGTGGCCCGGGTGGTGGAGGAGAAGGTCAAGGACCCCTTCATCGAACTGGTTCTTTTCGGAGACCTGGCCCGCGGCGGATCCGCCCGGGTCTCGCTGCGGGACGGGGAGATCCACATCCACCCCACCCCCGCGGAAACGCCCTCCGGGGATGAATAGGCGGAAGCGGGGGGCGGGGCTTCCCGTCCTGTCGGAAAACGATCATTTCAGCTTCCCCGATCCGGTGACGGCGGATCCGTCGGGGATTGTCGCCGTCGGGGGAAATCTTTCGCCGGGGATGCTTCTGTCCGCCTATCGGCAGGGCATCTTCCCCTGGTTTTCCCGGGGCGAGCCCATTCTCTGGTGGAGCCCCGACCCCCGTTTCGTCGTGTTCCCCGATGAGGTCCGGGTCTCCGCCTCGATGCGGAAGCTCCTCCGGAAAGAGCCCTTCTCCTATTCCCTGGACCGCCGGTTCGGGGAGGTCATCGAAGCCTGCGCCGCCGCCCGCCGGCCCGACCAGAGCGGGACCTGGATCACCCGGGACATGATCCGGGCCTATGAGGCTCTGCATCGGCTGGGCTACGCCCATTCGGTGGAGGTCTACCGGGACGGGGAACTCTGCGGCGGCCTTTACGGCATCTCGCTGGGCGGGGTTTTTTTCGGCGAATCCATGTTCTCGGCGGCGCCCAACGCGTCCAAGGCGGCCTTCATCCTTTTCGGGGCCGCCCTGCGGGAGAGGGGCTTCGGTCTCATCGACAGCCAGGTGGAGACCCGTCACGTGGCCGGCCTGGGGGGGAGGAACATTCCCCGGAGGGAGTTTCTGCGTCTGCTGGGAAACCTTCTGAGCCGGGAAACCCTGAAGGGGAACTGGGAGGAACTCTTTCCCGGGTTTCCCCGAGCCGGGGGGATCAATACTTGAAACCCGAATCCCCGACGAATTCGCGCAGAATCGATGTCTCCGGCACGAACTTCACCGGAATGGGAAGGAAGTTGCCGATGAAGGACTGCAGCCGCACCGCTTCGTAGTAATTGGGGTTGTCCGGTTTCACGGTGCGGAGCATGGGTTCGGCAATGGTCTTCAGCACACCCAGCTCGTAATCCAGGGCCGAGTTGAAGGCCGCGTCGGCGGTGTCCTGGAAGGGGAAGATGTTTTTGTCCTCCCCCCGACGCACCGAGGGCCACATGGCCAGCGTCGTCGCGGCGGAATGCCCGCGGAACTGGAAGTCCCGGACTATCCGCCGGATGAGCCGGTTGTCGGTGGTGGAAATCCGGTTGTGGTCGTCCAGGTTCAGCTGGGTCAGGGCGCTGACATATATCTTGTATTTTTTGTCCGACTCCACCAGCGGAGTCAGCCGGTCGTTCAGCCCGTGGATGCCCTCCATGAGGAGGATACCGTTGGGCGGGAGGTGGAGCTTCCCGCCGTTGGGTTTCCGGGCCCCGGTCTTGAAATCGAAAACCGGAAGGTCTATTTCCCGATGCTGGAAAAGCTCCAGGAGGTGCCGGTTCAGAAGTTCCACATCGATGGCTTCCAGGGCCTCGAAATCGTAGTTGCCTTCCGGGTCCCGGGGGGTGAATTCCCGGGGAACGAAATAATCATCAATGGACAACATCCGGGGCACGAAGCCCAGGACGGTGAGTTCGATGGACAGTCTTTTTGCGAAGGTGGTTTTGCCCGAGGAAGAAGGACCGGCGATGAGGACGATCTTCACCTTCTCCCGCCGTTTCCCGATCAGGTCGGCGATGTGGGCGATCTTTTTGCTCTGCAGCGCCTCGGCGACCCGGATGAACTCCCGGATTTCCCGGGTGGCGCTAATCCTGTTCAGTCTTCCCACGGAGGACACGTTCAGGACCTTCCCCCAGTGCTTGTACTCCCGATAAATCGAAAAAAGGAGGGGGCTGTCCCGGAACTCCCCAAATCCCGAACCCCCGGCGGGCACGGGGAAGCGCAGAACGAAGCCCGGGGCATAGGGCCTGAGCTGGAAATGTTTCAGGATGCCCGTGCAGGGAGCCAGAGGATTGTGGGCCAGATCCATGTAATCGCCGCAGCGGTACAGGGGAATTTTGCTCTCGTTCCGGTACTCCAGAAGGTCCACCACCGCGTCCTGGCCGTGGTCGCGGAAGTATTCCACCGCCTCGTGGTAGGCCACCACGGTTCGGGTGATGGGCAGATTGTTCCCGGCGAGTTCGGCCATTTCGGCGGCCAGTTTTTCGATATCCCCCGCCGGTGTTTCCTCCATTCCGCTGAAATGGTAGAAATATCCGTCCCCCAGGGCGTGTCCGATGACGAGCTTCCGTTCCGGGAAAAGTCTGCGGGCGGCTATGGTAAGAAGGAAGCAGAGGGACCTCTTGTATACCGTCTGCCCCGCCGGGTCTTCCAGGGAAACGGGGATCAGAACGGCGTTGTGCTTCAGCTTGTAGGAGAGGCTGACCAGTTCATTGTTGACCAGCGCCGCCACTGTGGAACCGCAACCCCGGGACATCGGAGTTTTCTGCAGGAGGCCCAGCACTTCCGTGCCATAAGGAAGGGCCAGACTTTCCCCCGACGGGAGAGTGATGATGACGTCGTTCATTTAATAAAAGCTATCGCGAAAGTCCCGGGTTGTCAATCGGAGGCGGTGGCCGGGTGCAGCTGCCGAATCTCCTGCGGCGTCAGGGGCCGGAGAATGCGGTTTTCCGTCTCGTCGCTTTTTATCAGGACCGGATCCTTGAGCCGGCTCCCCCCCTGAACGAGGATCTTCACGGTGGGAGTCTTGGGGTTTTCCGGGCTGGTCTCCACCACCATGCCCATGGCGCTGTTGGCCAGGAGCACATGGCTTCCCAGGGGGTATATCGAAAGACAATAGACCAGAGACTTCAGGACCGTCTCGTCGTACCGCGTGCCCCGTTCCTTCAGCAGGGACCTTATGGCCATGTGCGGGTCCATGGCGGGACGGAAGGGGCGTTGGGAAGTCAGGGCGGAATAGGAGCTGGCGATGCCGATGATCATGGCGAACTGGGAGATGCTCTCCCCCTTCAGGCCCCGGGGGTAGCCGCTGCCGTCCAGATGCTCCCGGTGGTTCAACACGGCGGTGCAGAC
>JAKQWJ010000354.1 GCA_029562045.1 Spirochaetota bacterium
AAGACCGGGTCCACCGTGGGGATGACCCCCTCGTAGACATGGCCGGTGCCGCCGTCGATGGTGATGTAGTCCCCCTCCCGGAGGATCTTGTCGCCGATGACCGCGGTCCTCAGGTGGACGTCCACCGTGATCCCCTCCGCCCCGGAGACGCAGGGCTTGCCCATGCTCCGGGCCACCACGGCGGCGTGGGAGGTCTTGCCTCCCCGGCTGGTGAGAATCCCCCGGGAGGCGAAAAAGCCGTGGATGTCCTCCGGCTTGGTCTCTTCCCGCACCAGGATCACCTTCTCCCCCGCTTTGCCCAGGTTGGCTGCCCGGTCGGCGTCGAAGACTATCAGGCCCCCGGCGGCTCCGGGGGAGGCGGGAAGACCCTGGGCCAGGACCGGCGCCTTGTGGGAGGCGTCCAGCCGGGGGTGCAGGAGCTGCTCCAGCATGGAGGGTTTGATCCTGAGGAGGGCCTCCTCCCGGGACAGGATGCCCTGGGCGGTCATCTCCACCGATGTCCGCACCATGGCGGCGGCGTTCATTTTGCCGTTCCGGGTCTGCAGACAGTAGAGGATGCCCTTTTCGATGGTGAACTCGAAGTCCTGCACTTCCCGGTAATGGCTTTCCAGTCTGCTGCGCAGTTCCTCCAGCTGCCGGTGCAGGTCCGGCATCTCCGCGGCCATGTCGGCGATGGGTTTGGGGGTGCGGATTCCCGCCACCACGTCCTCCCCCTGGGCGTTGGTGAGGTATTCGCCGAAGAAGACGTTCTCTCCCGTCCCCGGGTCCCGGGTGAAGGCGACCCCGGTGGCGCTGTCGTTGCCCATATTGCCGAAAACCATGGCCTGCACGTTCACCGCCGTTCCGTCGGCGATGTCCGGGGTTATGCCGAACTCCCGGCGGTAGTCCACGGCCCGGCGGCCCATCCAGGAATTGAAGACCGCCTTGGTGGCCGCTTCCAGCTGGTCGTAGACATTCATCGGGAGGGGGTTTCCCGTCTCCTTCTCGATGACCGTCAGAAAGCGTTCGGCCACCTCCTTCAGGTCCTCCTGCCGGAGGTCCACGTCGCTCCGGACTCCCGCCCGGGTCTTGACCGCCTCCAGCTGGGCGTCGAACTTACTGTCCTCCACCCCCAGCGCCACCTTGCCGAAGAGCTGGATGAAACGGCGGTAGGAGTCGTAGGCGAAGCGGGGGTTGCCGGTCTGCCGGATGAGGCCCTGGAGGGTCTCGGTGTTGAGCCCCAGGTTCAGGATGGTGTCCATCATGCCGGGCATGGAAACCGCCGATCCGGAGCGGACCGAAACCAGGAGGGGGTTCTTCGCTGAGCCGAACTCCCTGGCCGTCCGGGACTCCACCTCCCGGATATGGGTCTTCACCTCGTCCATCAGCCCCGGGGGGAGACTCCCGTCCTTCCGGGCCAGATAACTGCGGCAGGCCACGGTGGAAATGACGAAGCCCGGGGGCACGTTAAGCCCGATCCGGGTCATCTCGCAGAGGTTGGCCCCCTTCCCCCCCAGGAGTATCCTGTTCTTTCCGTCCCCTTCCCGGAAGGAAAAAACGTATTTGCCGTCAGTGGCGCTGGATTTCATACATTTCGCTCCTTTTTTGCAATAATCACGCTCCGTGTGCCCGGAATGTACCTGTTTCGGCGGCGAATGTCTATGATTCCCCCCGGAGCGGAGAGATGGATCGGCGCCGGTCCGGCCATTCCGGGGAAATCCCCGGGTCCCGGCGGCGGCCCCGACCGCGCCGGGATTCGGGAAAAAGGGCCCTGGTTTGTTCCGGACGAAGATCCGGGTCAGCCGCGGTTATCAAGAAGACGCGCCGCCAGCTCCGGGTAGTCCCGGTACAGGATCGCATGGATGCCCAGCCCCGCGGCGGCTTCCACGTTTTTGGCCATATCGTCCACGAAGGTCACCTCCTCGGGGCGCCAGGACTCCTCCCGGAGGATGCGACGGAAAAACTCCGGGTCCGGCTTCGCCACGCCCATGAGGTGGCTGGCGTAGACCCTGTGGAAGACCCGATAGTCCCCCCCCTCCATATGGATGCGGTAGTGGCCGGCGAAGGTGTTGGTGCCGCAGACCACCCGGCTCCCCCGGCGCTGCAGAGTCCGGATGAGCTCCTCCACCCGCGGGTCCTGGACGGGCCGGAAATGGGTGGCCAGCAGGTCCTCCCGGACCCGGGTGCCGAAACGCTCGTTGAAGGCCGCCCAGAACTCCTCCGGGGTGGCGGCCCCCACCGTGAGCCCGTCGAAGTCGTTTCCCGCGAAGGAGACGATATCCGACGCCGACACCCCCAGCTCCCCGGCGATGGAGGGCAGCACATCCACGTTCCGGGACAGAACGTTGCCCATGTCGAAGATGTAATGCATGGCCTATCCTTTCCGGGCGGAGAATACGGCGGAGCCGCTGATGAAATATTTGGACAGCGAAAAGAACATCAGGACCATGGGAATGCTGGCCAGAAGCGACACCGCCATCTGGGAGCCCTCGTCGCTGTTGATGTCCCCGGTGAACTTCATGATGTACAGGGTCAGGGTCTTCATCCGCTCGGACTGGACCACCAGGAGGGGCCACATCAGGTTGTCCCACTGGTTTCGGAAGGTCAGAATGGCCAGGGTGGCGATGGCGGGCCCGGAGTTGGGGAGCAGGATCTTCCGGTAGATCGAGAACTCCGTCATCCCGTCCACCCGGGCGGCGTCGATGAACTCGTCGGGAAAGGTGATGAAGTACTGCCGCATCAGAAAAATCCCGAAGGCGTCCACCAGGAAGGGCAGGATGAGCCCCGCGTAGGTGTTGGTGAGCTTCAGCTGGGTGGAGACCACCTGCAGGGGGATCATGATGGCCTCGAAGGGGATCATCATGGTGGCCATGATGATCATGAAGACCAGGTCCCTTCCCCGGAAGCTGAACTTGGACAGGCTGTACCCCGTCAGGGAGGCGATCATGATGGTGCTGATGGTGATGGCCACCGCCACCACCATGGAGTTCCAGAAAGAGCGGAAGAAAAGGTAGGTCCGGTCGTTTCCGGCTATGGCCTTGACGAAGTTATGGCCGTACCAGCCCTTGGGGACCCAGGGGTAGGGCATGGAGATGATGTCCCGGGCGGGCATGAAGGAGGCGGTGAGCATAAAGACCATGGGGGCCAGGATGAAAACCAGAAGAGCCGACAGGATGAGGTAGGTCAGGACCCCCACCGCTCCATGGATGGCCTTTTCTTTCAAAAACGCCGGGGCCATCAGTAGTTCACCTCTTCGCTGCGGGTCACCCGGAACTGGAGCCAGGTGAGGACCACCATGATGATCAGCAGAATGATGCTCATGGCGCTGGCCCGGCCGGTGCGGAAGAAGCGGATCCCGGTGAAGTAGATGTTCATGGTGATGACGTTGATGGCCCGCTCCGGCGCGCCGCCCAGGGTGAAGAGGTACTGCACGCTGAAGGTCCTGAGGCAGAGGATCATGGACATGATGGAAACCAGGACGACGGTGGGCCGCAGGAGAGGAAAGGTGATGTGCCAGTAGCTCTGCCAGCGGTTGCAGCCGTCCATCCGCACCGCCTCGTAGACCGAGGGGGGCACCGAAGCCATGCCGGATATGCAGATGATGACGAAGTACCCGATATGCTTCCAGAAGTAGACCAGCATCGTCGAGAACTGTTCCTTGTACGGATTGACGAACCAGTAATGGTCCACCCCGGGGGTGTTCATCACTGCGTTCATCGCCTGGTTGGCCAGGCCCCGGGGGTCGAAGATCAGAAGCCAGATGGTGGCCGCCACCACCGAGGAGAGCACCGCCGGCGAGTAATAGGCCAGCTGAAAGAGCTTCTTCCCCACCCGCAGCTCCGAAACCAGGGCCGACAGCAGCAGGCTGAAAACCACCAGCGCCGAGAAGGTGCCCAGGGTGAACACCGCGGTGGCCCGCATGGAGTTCCAGAAGTCCGGCGACTGCAGAAGGTAGCTGTAGTTTTCCAGCCCGATGAACTTGGGTCTGGCCAGACTCAGGGCCTGTTTGTTGGTGAAGCTGGTGAAGAAGGCGCTGAACATGGGATAGAAGCTGAAAACCGCGAAAAAAAACAGGGACGGAGCGGCGAAAACCAGGCCCCAGCGGTCCTGCTTTTTTTTCAGGGTGGAACGGACGGTCCTTGGCATGGCGGGCACTCCTGAGGACCGGAGCCGGGCGGTCCCGGCTCCGGTCTGTTGGTTTTGAATCAGTTGGCGAAGAGGTCCTTGGCGTCCTTCTTGAGGGTCTCCAGGGCCTTTTCGGGGGGAACGTTGTTCAGCATCACCCCTTCCACCGCCGCCTGGATGAGCTTCTGCAGCTGGGCGCTGTTGGCTCCGTAGTAGACCACGTGGGCCCGGGCCATGTCGTCGGCGAAAACCTGGGAGAAGGGCATCTTTTTAAAGGCGTCGGAGGCCATGAGCTTCTTCGTCGGCTGAGGCAGGGAGACCTCCTTCAGGTAGTCCTCCGCGTGACCCAGCATGTAGCCGATGAGCTTCCAGGCCGCGAACTGGTTGTCCCGGGGCTTCTGGGCGTTGACCAGGTAGTAATGGCCGTAGTAGGACTGGGCCACCACCTTCTTGGCGTCCTTGAACTGGGGCATGGGGACAACCATCCAGTCGCTGCTGTTGAAGAAGGCCATGTTGTCGGTGCGCATCCTCCCCTGCTGGTAGAGCCCCGTGGAGGTCATGGCCACCTCGTCCTTGTCGAAGTTCCATACCGAGCGGGAGGCCTTGTAGGTGGGGGAGCCCAGGTTCTTGCCGTGGGGGCCCCATTCTTTCATGAACTGCAGGAACCTGATCCAGGCGTCGTCCCCGACGATGACCTGCTTGCCGTCGTCGCTGATGATTTTCCCGCCCAGCTGCTCCACCATGGGCACCATTTCGACGAGATAGTAGGGGTAGCGGAAGTCGAAACCCCGCCGGGTGATGATCTCTCCGTTTCTCTTGGTGATCTTCTCGGAAACCCGCATCATGTCTTCCCAGGTCTTGGGGTAGTCCTTGTCCGGGTCCAGCCCCGCGTCGCGGAAGATCTTCTTGTTCAGGTAGATGCACCAGTTGGTCAGCTCCAGGGGCAGGCCGTAGACCTTTCCCTTGACGGTTACGGGGTCCAGCACCTTGGGAATGTAGGCGTCGATGATGGCCTGCATGTTTGCGTAGCCCGCCGCCTCGGGGATCACCGGGGCCACCCGCTCGTTGGCGATATACTGGTACTCGTCCTCGATGGCCATGTTGAAGAAATCCGGACCCTGGTTGGCCGCGAAGGCCGCCAGGGTGGCTTCCTGGATCTTCACCGAGGGGTAGAGGACCCGCTCCACGGTGATGCCGGGGTTGGCCGCCTCGAACTCCTTGATGAACCGGCCCTCCAGGACTTCCCGGTTCTTGTCTTCGTGGGTCCAGAACAGCAGCTTGACCGGCCCCTTGGCAGCCTCCTGCTTTCCCGCCGCAAAGCCCGTCATTCCGACCAGGCTGAGCAGAATCAGCGTAATGACAATAAAACGCTTCATGAATACCTCCCTTTTGATGACATCAGTTATGTTTATAGTAATTCCCTTTCGAAGGCTTTGTCAAACTCTTCCCGTCGTTCCAGGGTTTCCCCGGGGGGAAATCATGATTATTTTAATAGAAAAGGCCTCCGGCGCCCCTGGTTCCCGGGCGCGCGGGACCGGCGGGGCAGAGACCGAACGGCAGCTCCGGGAACGGACCTGGTTCCCGGGCGCGCGGGGTCGGCGTGTCGCCCCGCCCCGGCGGTGGCCGGGGATGGGCCGGACCGAAGGGACAAGACGGAGGGAAAATGAAAAGGTTCTTCCATACAGGAGTTCTCCCCATCGTTCTGCTGGCGACGGCCGGGCTTGTTTCGGGGCAGGAGGCGGAGCGGGTGATCCGTTCCCGGGACGCCGTTTTTCGGCTGGTTCCGGTGGCAGGGGGGCTGGAGCGCCCCTGGAGCCTGGCCTTTCTTCCCGATGGGGGAATGCTGGTCACCGAAAGGCCGGGCCGCCTTCTCCTTCTGGACGGGGACGGAGGACGGAAGGAGGTGCGGGGGCTGCCTCCGGTGGCGGCCCGGGGTCAGGGGGGGCTTCTGGATCTGGCCCTGGACCCCGATTTTCGCCGCAACGGGCTGCTGTACATGTCCTACAGCGCCCCCGGGCCGGGGGGAACGGCGGGGACGGCGGTGGCCCGGGGGCGCCTTCAGGGGACGGAGCTCCGGAATCTGACAGTGATCTTCGAGATGGCGAAAAAAACCTCCACCACCATGCATTTCGGCTCCCGCCTCGCCTTCGCCCGGGACGGGACGCTCTTCGTCTCCACCGGCGAGAGGGGGGACCGGAACAGGGCCCAGGACCTGGGAGACTCGGCGGGAAAGGTTCTGAGAATCCGGCCCGACGGGAGCATCCCCGGGGACAACCCCTTCGCGGGCCGCCCCGGGGCCCTGGGGGAAGTTTTTTCCTACGGCCACCGGAACGTTCAGGGGCTGGCGGTCAACCCCGGGACCGGGGAGGTCTGGGCCCACGAGCACGGCCCCCAGGGGGGGGATGAGATCAATATCCTCCGGCCCGGGGCGAATTACGGCTGGCCCCTGGTCACCTACGGTCGGGAGTATTCCGGAGGCCCCATCGGGGAGGGGACGGGAAAACCCGGCATCCAGGAGCCCGTTCTGCACTGGACCCCGTCCATCGCCCCCTCGGGGATGGCGTTTTATACCGGGGACCGGTTCCCCCGCTGGAAAGGGAACATCTTCGTCGGAGCGCTGGCGGGGACCCATCTCCGCCGGGTGGTTCCCGGGGCGGGCGGTCCGGTGGAACAGGAAGTCCTGCTGTCCGGGACCATCGGCCGGATCCGGGATGTGCGGCAGGGCCCCGACGGCAATCTCTACCTCCTCACCGACGAGAACCCCGGGGCCCTGTACCGGCTGGAGCCGGCGGACTGACCGCCGTCTCCGCGGCCTGGGTGCCGGGGCCTGTCGACGAGGGGCATGGCGCTGCGCAGGCCTTTTATCGGGGAGCGCCGGCTCCCCGGGCGAAGATCCGGATGAACTCGGGTATTCGGTCTTCCGGGATGGTGCAGGCCGCAGAGAAGCGGTGGCAGGCCTCGGCAAAACCGCCGACCCGGGCGGCGGCCTCGGGCACCAGGGCCATCAGGTCGGGCTTTTCCCCCAGCTCGATGCGTTTCCGCAGAGCGGGAGTCACCCGGAACGAGACCTTGGTTTCCCTCCCGTCGTAGCTCCCCAGGTAGGGGTTGTCCCGGGGGAAGCTCTGGAAGCCCACCACATAGTCCTCTTTTCCCGTCCCGCCGGTCCTGACGAGTTCCTCGCAGAACAGTCCGATGGCTTTGAGACCCAGGGGGTGGAATCGAGGCCCCACATCCACCCAGGAGACATCCGTCTCCCGGGCCGCCCCGGCCTCTCCCAGAGCCTCCAGCTCCCGACGGAACTTCTCCCGCTGGATCTCTCCCATCTCCCGGGCGAAGTCCCGGATCCGCCGGTCCGGACCCTCCAGACAGAAGTCCAGGGCCAGTTCCGAGCCCCCCCGGTAGTAGCCGTTCACCGCCAGGGCGATGATCCAGTCGCTCACCTCCTGGAGGCTCTCGTCCTGGAGGCGGGGAATCCGATAGACCCCGGCGCCGGATTCCGGGTCCCGCCGCAGGTCCCCCCGGGAAAGGGCGGTCTGGAGAAGCTGCAGGTTGAGTCCTTCGGCCCGGCCCCCGGGAAGCTGATGGTCCCCTTCCGAGCCCACCAGGGCCAGGGGCGCCATATCTTCGTTGCCGCTCCCCAGCTCCAGGGCGAAGAGGCAGGCCAGGGTGGCGGCGGAGCATTCCCGGTCTCCGTCGATGCCGAAGAACTCGGGGTTCACATGATGGAGCCCCAGAGCCCCGCCGATTCCGGGTTTGTGATGGTCCAGGATGAGGACCCGGCTTCCCTCCCGGATGTGCCGGGCGATCTCCCCCGCCCCCTGGCCGCCCAGGTCCACATACAAAATGATCCTCCGGGCCGGCGTGTGAATGGCCGGCAGGAAGGCGGGGTGAACCCTTTCGATGGGGAGGTTCTCCACCTGGAAGCCCGCCCGTTCCAGCGCCCGGCGCAGAATCGCCCCGGAGGCTATCCCGTCGGTGTCGTTGTGGTGGACCACCGTGATCCTTCGGTCTTCCCCGGAACCGATGAGCGCCGCCGCCTCCTTCAGAGTCCGGAGGAACGGCCCGTAATCACGTCCTCCCATCGGGGGCTCCGGCGACGCCGATCAGGGTGCCCTGGTGGTGGTCGAAATAACAGACCGAGTCGGGGGAAAAGCTCAGGAAGACCCGGTCCCCCGCATCGAGCACGGTCTCGCCCATCACCCGAACATGAAAGATGGTGTCCTTCCGGCGGACCTGGACGATGGTTTCCGAACCCGCGGGAAGGACGGCATAGACTTCTCCGGGGACGGCGCCGCCGTTTTCCTCTTCCACGATCCGGATCTCCTCAGGCCGGATCGCCGCGGTGACCTCCGCCCCGTCGGGGGCCCGCAGTCCCGGCGCGGAAAGGGACAGGGCCTCGCCCTGGAAGAGCAGCCCGTCCCCGGAGCCGACGATCCTGCCCGGAATCAGGTTGATGGTGGGGCTCCCGATGAAGTCGGCGACGAAAACACTCTCCGGCCGCCGGTAGATCTCCCGGGGAGGGGAGGCCTGGACCAGGACCCCCTTCCGCATGATGGCCACCCGGGTGGACAGGGTCAGGGCCTCGGTCTGATCGTGGGTCACATAGATGGTGGTGGCCCCCGCCTCCCGGTGCAGCCTCTTGATTTCCGCCCGCATCTCCAGCCGGAGCTTGGCGTCCAGGTTGGAGAGGGGCTCGTCCATCAGAAATATCTTCGGCCGGGTCACCAGCATCCGGGCCAGGGCCACCCTCTGCTGCTGGCCCCCGCTCATCTGCTGAGGGTAGCGGTCCCCCAGGCCCTTCAGCCGCATGTAATCCAGGGCGTCGTCCACCTGACGGTTCATCTCCTCCGCCGGGACTTTCTGGATCTCCAGACCGAAGGCCACGTTCTGCCGGACCGTCATGTGGGGCCAGAGGGCGTAGGACTGGAAGACCAGACCGATCCCCCTCTTGCCGGCGGAGACTGAAATGCCCTGCCGGGAGGAGAAAACCGTGGTTCCCCCGATCCGGATCTCCCCGGAGTCGGGCATCTCCAGACCGGCCACCATCCGCAGTATGGTGGTCTTGCCGCAGCCCGATGGCCCCAGCAGGGTCAGGAACTCCCCCGCGTCCACGCTGAGGTTCAGGTCCTGCACCGCCGTGACGGACCCGAATTTTTTCGTCAAACCCCGGATTTCGATAAGCGCCATATCAGATCATCTCGCTTTTGCCGATGCGCCTGGCCAGGCTTTCGCCGCCCACGACCAGAATGACGATGAGCAGGATGATCGCGTCGGCAAACTGCGAATAGCCCTGCTCCACATAGCGGAAGGTCATCGTTGTCAGGGTCCTGGTTTTCGGCGTGATGAGCAGGATGATCAGCGACAGCTCCCGCATGGCCGAAATGAAGGCCAGGATGAACCCCGACAGGGAGCCGGTGAGGGTCAGGGGCAGGATGATCCGCCGGAACCTCCGGAGCCAGCCCGCCCCGGCCATCATTCCCGCCTCTTCCAGCTCACCTGCCACCTGCATCATGGACGATATTCCCGACCGGGCGGAAAAGGGGAGGTTTTTCGCCACGCAGACCAGAACCACCAGCAGGAAGGAGCCGTAGAGGGGCGGCAGCGGCCCCAGGGGCCGGGAAAAGAGGGCCAGGTAGATCGCCCCGAAGGCGATGCTGGGGATCAGATAGGGCAGGAAGGAGCCCTGCTCGATGAGGGCCGCCAGCCTGGTTTTCCGTCCCCGGACCACGGCATATCCGATGAGGATCCCCATGAGCCCCGTGACCAGGGCCACCAGGACCGACAGGCGGATGCTGTTCCATGCCGCCCCCAGGATCAGGGCGTTGCGGAGGATGCCGCTCTCCCCCTCGGCCACCGCGGCCTGACTCTTTCCCAGCCAGTAATGGAGGGTAAGGTTCCCCAGGGAATAATCGTTGGGGTAGAGCATCAGGGTCTGCCAGAGCATCAGGAGGAGCGGGATGAAAACCGCCAGGGAGATGAGGGCCGCCACGAACGTGAAGGCGGGCCATCGCCAGGGACCCAGCGGCGTCAGTTGCCGCCTGAGGCCCTTTCCGGCGATGGTGACGAAGCTTTTTTCCCCGATGACCTTCTGGTTCAGATAGATGATGACCATGGAGATGAGGATGAGCACCAAAGCCCCTATGTACGCCATGGCGGGGGTCCGGTTGATGATGCTGGTGTAGAAGATCGGAAGAGC
>JAKQWJ010000020.1 GCA_029562045.1 Spirochaetota bacterium
TTGTTGATCCTGTTCATCTTGTTAATCTTGTTCTTATTTTCGAACCAGTCCCTCAATTAAAAAACAGGATTTACAGAATGTACAAGATTTACAAGATTTTGGGAGGTGAAGAATTTTATCTTGGATATCCGAAAACCCCAAATCCCATCTTGTTAATCTTGTTCTTATTCTTGGACCAGGCAGTAATTATGCGGAAACAGGATACACAAGATTTACAGGATGGAGAAATTTTTAGGTGCCTGTAAGCTTCAATTCCCATCCTGTTGATCTTGTTAATCTTGTCCATCTTGCTTCTTTTCTTTAACCAGGCCTTATTCCCGGAGTATTTCCCGCCCCTTTTCCAGAACCCTCTTCCTGATATGCTCAGGCAGGCTGTCCAATTCGACGATATCCACTTTAAAGGCCGAATCCTCTGTTATGCCCATCGCCTGGTAGAGGTCTCCGCCGTCCATGGCCAGATCGATGTCGAAGTGGGGATTACGGGGCATACCTTCCGCCAGGGATCCGAAGAGAAAAACCCGGCGCACTTCCGGGTCCGCCGCCATGATGGTCTTTGCCAGGCGCTCCGCCTCCAGGATGGCCTCTTCCTGCCGTTCCCGGATTTTTTCCTTCTCCACCGCGTTATCCTTTCTGATGCGCCGGACGAAAGGTTCGGGGTCAAACTTCACCGTATGGCCTCGGCGATGAGACGCAGCTTCGCGACGAAGGCCTCGTGCCGGCGAGGAAAATCTCGCAGCACCTGCCTGCCGATCTCCTGGATCTCTGCAGTTTTCCGGGGATCCAGGTCTTCGCCGTAGAGGTTCCGGAAGCGGTGGCGAAACTTCATCATTTCGCCAACCGGGTGCTCGTCGGCTGTCTCAAAAAAAGCGGGGCGGATTTCCGGGATCGTCAAGGCCATCTTGTCCACCAGTTCCTTGTGCCACCTGTGGGGAGGAAGACTGTTTTCGAAAAACTTGCTTATCCGGAGAAAATAATTCTCCATGATCCCGTAGATGGAGTGAAGAGTGTAGCCCAGAGCCGCCCAGTCCAGAGGATCCTGCCCTCCGGCCTGTATCCGTTCCCAGGCCCGAGTGTTCAAATCTTCCGCCCTCCCCAGTTCCACCAGATCACCTTCCAGCTCCGCGATAAGAGTCATAAAGGCAGCGTAGGTTTTCATTCAGCCCTCTTTTTCATACACCAGCCGCCCCTCCCGGCGGATACTCTCGGCGTGGACGGGAAGAATCCTCTCCATCTCCACCAGATCCACGGGAAAGCCGCTCATCTCCGCGGCCCTGTCCGCCGCCCGGAGGCCGTCCAGCGGGTCCTCCAGCCCCTCCACGGCGATGTCGATATCCGACCATTCCCGGAAGCGGGCGGGTTCCAGCAGGGAGCCCCAGCGGTAAATCCTTCGGGGGCGGAACTCGTCAATCAGCATCTCCACAATGCGCCGGGCGTCCTCTTCGGCACGCTCCGCCAGCTCCGCCAGCTTTGCCCGTCTCTCTTCTTCCCGACGCCGCAGGTTCTCCCGGGCCGCGTTTATGTCGAAAGTCATTGTTGCTGGCCTTTCCTGTTAAATTTCATCGCAGTCAGGCCCGGCAAGGCTGTTGGGGCCCAGCTCCGACAAGTCCTGGATAACAGCGGTCCAGTCCAGGGCGTCTTTTTCAGGATTCCGGGGAACATAAAAGGGAACCCGGTCCAGCCATTCCAGGGGAAATGTTTTCGCCCTGTACAGGAGATCCTCCAGGGTCAGTCCTTCTTTTTTCTGTGCTTCTTCCACGATGGTTTTCCACAGAAAATGTCGATTGCGGCAGACTGTCAGAATGTCCGCCACATCCCGCGGCTCGTCCCTGCCCAGAATAGTCCCCAGCTTGTTGGACAGGATGTTCCGAACCGTATCGATTTTCCTGGTCCCCCGAAGCTCAGGGCGCCCGATTCTCGCTGTCCTGTCACATACAAAATCCAGCTTTACCGATATCGGCCCGTGCCGGACTTCAATCCTTTTAAAGTCCCTGGAATCAATCTGCGCATCTGACTGCGGCCAGACACGGATGAGTTTTTCCTTTTCTTCCCGGAAATTCTCCGCAAACGAAATCGTTTCCAGGGAAAAGAAATCAAGATCATCGCTGTATCTGTGGGAAAAGTAAAACCGGGACAGGGCTGTTCCCCCGGTAAGATACCAGGGGGCGTCGCGCGAGAAAACGAGGTCGAGGATATCATCCTGCAGCTTGTAAATTTCTTTATAAGAAGATTCCATCGCCTATTTCCCTATGGGCGAAACCAATCCAGGCCGGGTACCCGGTGCACCTCGTCCAGATACACCGTGCGCCAGATCCGCCGCTTTCGCTCCAGATGGGGCAGACGGTAAGGCCTGTCCAGATGCTTCAGGCAGCGGACAATGTCCTCCCGGGAAAAAAGAGCCCGGGTGTGCTCCCCCGACGGGTCTTCCTGGAAAAGGTGGGTAAAAATTCGCAGGACTTCCCGCTCATCCCCCGAGGAAAGAAGCCTCTCCCAATCCTCCGGTCTTTCGGTGGTATTGCCCCAGGTGGTAGCCCGGAATGCCGCTTCGATGCGGGCTCTGCGATCAGATTTCATCAGTCCTCACAGCCAGTTCTCCAGCACCAGGCCGGGAACATTCTCGAAGTCTCTGGTATTGTTTGTTACCAGAACCAGGGCATGGCTTCGGGCCTGAGCGGCTATGTGCAGATCGTTCACTCCCATGGGGCGTCCCATTTTTTCCTGGGCAGCCCTGATGCTTCCGTAATGGTAGGCTGCCTTTAAATCATAGGGGAGAACACTGAGGCGGCTAAGGAAATCCTCCACCACCTCCAGATTTCTCTCCGGATAAAGGCTCTTCTCTGCTCCATGGACAAGCTCGGCGGCAGTGATCACTGAAATCGCCATTCTGTCCCTGTTTTTATTGAATACCTCCAGCACCTCCATGGGACGTTTTTTTATCACATAAATGACAATATTGGTGTCCAGAAGGTACTTCAGCATGGCCATAGTTCAGAGATCTTCCCTGGGTTCCTGCCTCTGGTCGGCCCGCTGAGTTAAAAAGTCATCAGTAACGGTATTTTCCCCCAGGAAAAAGGAATCCCAGACATAGTCCGCCGGGGCAATGATACGCTCCCGGCCCTGGGCGCGGACCTCCACGGTCTTTACCCCTTCGGGAAAGCGCAGCTCCGCCGGGAGCCTCACCGCCTGAGTCCTATTGTTTGAAAAAACAGTGCTCTTCGCCATTTTTCTTCCCCCCTGCTATATGCGTTAAGTATATAGCAGGGGTCTGAAACTGTCAAATTTTTAGAAAACTTTCCCTAGCACCTCACCCCACAGCCTTCTGTAAGGCCTCCACCATGTCGGTCTTCTCCCAGCTGAAGGAGTCCCGGCCGAAGTGGCCGTAGCAGGAGGTGGCCTGGTAGATGGGCCGTAAAAGGTCCAGTTTCCGGATGATCGCCGCCGGGGAGAGGTCGAAGGTGTCCGACACGGCCTGGGCGATCCGGTCCTCCGGGACGGTCCCGGTGCCGAAGGTGTCCACCATCACCGAGACGGGGAAGGGGACGCCGATGGCGTAGGCCAGCTGGACCTCGCACCTCTCCGCCAGACCGGCGGCCACCACATTCTTGGCCACGAAGCGGGCCATGTAGGCGGCGGAGCGGTCCACCTTGGAGGGGTCCTTGCCGCTGAAGGCGCCGCCCCCGTGTCGCCCCATGCCGCCGTAGGTGTCCACGATGATCTTCCGCCCCGTCAGGCCTGAGTCCCCGTGGGGTCCCCCGATGACGAAGCGGCCCGTGGGGTTGACGAAGTATTTGGTGTTCCCGTCCAGAAGGCCCGTGGGTCCCAGAACGGGTTTGACGATCCGTTCGATGATCTGGTTCTTCAGATCGTTGTAACTGATGGTGTCGTCGTGCTGATGGCTCACCACCACGGTGTCGATCCGCACCGGCCGGTGGCCTTCGTACTGGATGGTGACCTGGCTCTTGGAGTCCGGCCGCAGCCAGGTGATGGTCCCCGCCTTGCGGAGCCCCGCGGCGTACTCCAGCAGCCGGTGGGCGTAAATGATGGGGGCGGGCATCAGTTCGGGGGTCTCGTTGCAGGCGAAGCCGAACATCATCCCCTGGTCCCCGGCGCCCTGCTGGCCCTCGAACTCCTTCAGGCCCTGGCCGTTCACCCCCTGGCGGATGTCGGGGCTCTGGGCGTGGATCACATTCAGGACGCTCATGCTGGCGTAGTCCATGCCGTACTCAGGTTTTGTGTAGCCGATCTTCTTGGCCACTCCCCGGGCGATCTCCTGGATGTCCACATAGGTGTTGGTGGTTATCTCCCCCCCCACCAGGACCATGCCGGTGGTGGTGAAGGTTTCGCAGGCCACCCGGCTCGCCGGGTCGTCCTTCAGGCAGGCGTCCAGAACGGCGTCGCTGACCTGGTCGGCCAGCTTGTCCGGATGGCCTTCCGAAACGGATTCGGAGGTAAAAAGGTACTTTCGATTCTTTTCCATGGTTGTCTCATCTCCTCATGGTTCTGCCACCCCGATCCTGAGCATACCGCCGGGATTCTTCGGGTGTGTCTGAGGGCTGTGCGTCCTCTAGATTGTGAGTTTTGTTTTCAGTTTCTGAAAGGCCGCCAGGTAGGCTTCCGCCTTTTCCTGGAGCCGCCCGATTTCAGCCTCCCCGTATTCATGGGAGGACAGGTTCCGCTGTTCGATCATATCCAGCCAGAGGGCCTCGTCCTCGATGAGGCCCTGCTGAAAGGCTTCCCGGTAGCAGCTCCGGGGGTTCCGGCACTCGATACCGTTGTAGGAAAGATAACGCTGTACGGTTTTCCAGCTCATCTCAAAGGTGAACTCGAAACGCTTCACCAGAATGTCCAGGTACATGTCCCCGAACCCCTCCTGAAAGAGGGAGTCCCGCCGGCGAAGGACCGTTTCCAGGGCTTCCAGGGCCCGGGAATAATTGTACAGCGAATCCTGAAAGCGCAGTTCCTTGCTTGCACTGTACAGAACCCGTCCCGTGTCCCGCACCCGGTTCCGGAACCTCTCATCCGAGTGGGCCAGGTTCACCACATCCACCTTCACCAGGCTGCGAGGCTCTCCACCTCCGCCGTAATGGGGCCCAGGTCGTTGATTTCCGGATCCAGAAAGGCGATGTCGATATCGCTCTCCTTCCCGGCGGTCCCCTCCGCTTCGGAGCCGTAGAGCCATATCCTTTCGGGCCGGGCATGCCGGAGAATGATTCCCCGGACGGCCCTGATGATTTCCCCCCGGGTCATGCCTAGTACCTGTAATGGTCCGGTTTGTAGGGTCCCTCCACGGGCACCCCGATGTAGGCGGCCTGCTCCGGGCTCAGCTTCGTGAGCTTCACCCCCAGATGGTCCAGGTGGAGGCGGGCCACCATCTCGTCCAGCTCCTTGGGCAGGACATAGACCCGGTTTTCGTATTTCTCCCGGTTCAGGGCCAGCTCCAGCTGGGCCAGGACCTGGTTGGAGAAGGAGGCGGACATGACGAAGGAGGGGTGCCCGGTGGCGCAGCCCAGGTTGAGGAGCCGCCCCTCCGCCAGGACCAGGATGCTGTGGCCGTCGGGGAAGGTCCACTTGTCGTACTGGGGCTTGATGTTGGTCTTGACGATGCCCGGCACCTTGGCCAGCCCGGCCATGTCGATCTCGTTGTCGAAGTGGCCGATGTTGCCCACGATGGCCCCGTCCTTCATCTTCCGCATGTGCTCCACGGTGATGACCTTGTAGTTCCCCGTGGTGGTGATGAAGATGTCCGCCGTCGCCAGGTGCTCCTCCAGGGTTGAGACCTGGTAGCCTTCCATGGCCGCCTGGAGGGCGCAGATGGGTCGATCTCGGTGACGATAACCCGGCAGCCCTGGCCCCGGAGGCTCTGGGCCGAGCCCTTGCCCACATCCCCGTAGCCCAGAACCACCGCCACCTTGCCCCCCAGCATCACATCGGTGGCCCGGTTGAGGCCGTCCACCAGGGAGTGGCGGCAGCCGTAGATATTGTCGAACTTGGACTTGGTGACAGAGTCGTTCACATTGATGGCCGGGAAGAGGAGGCTTCCGTCT
>JAKQWJ010000045.1 GCA_029562045.1 Spirochaetota bacterium
CCGGTGGAAAGCCGGGGCTACGGCCTGAAAAAGTCAGCTCTTTCCGCCTCCCGGGTCTTCACCGCCCCCGACGGCGGACGCCACAAACTGCGGCACGGGGCGGTCCTCATCGCCTCCATCACCAGCTGCACCAACACCTCCAACCCCCAGGTGATGCTCGCCGCAGGTCTCCTGGCCAAGAAGGCCGTTAAGGCGGGACTTTCCACCCGGGCCTGGGTCAAGACCAGCCTCACCCCCGGCTCCCGGGTGGTGACGGATTACCTCTCCGGGTCGGGGCTTCTCCCCTACCTGGAGGAGCTGGGTTTTCATGTAACCGGCTACGGCTGCGGCACCTGCATCGGCAACTCCGGCCCCCTGCCGGAGGAGGCCGCCGCGGCGGCCCGGGGAGGGCTGGTGGCCGCCGCCGTCCTGTCGGGAAACCGGAACTTCGAAGGCCGGGTCCACCCCCTGACCCGGGCGAACTTTCTGGCCTCCCCGCCCCTGGTGGTGGCCTACGCCCTGGCGGGGACGGTGGACATCGACATGGAGACCGAACCCCTGGGCGCGGACAGAGACGGAAAGCCGGTCTTCCTGCGGGACATCTGGCCCGGGGAGGAGGAGATCACCTCCCTCGCGGGTGCCGCCATGGACAGGGAACTTTTTCTTTCCTGCTATCGGGGCATCCAATCGTCCAGCCCCGCCTGGAACGCCCTGCCGGTCCGGGGCGGCGACCTCTACCAGTGGGACCGGGAAAGCTCCTACATCCAGGAGCCGCCGTTCTTCCGGGACCTCACCCCGCAGGTGAAACCCATCGGGCCCATCCGGGGGGCCCGGGTCCTGGTTTCCCTGGGGGACAGCGTCACCACCGACCACATCAGTCCCGCCGGCTCCATCCCCCCGGAGAGCCCCGCGGGCCGGTACCTGATGGGCCTGGGAGTGAAGCCCGAGGACTTCAACTCCTACGGCTCCCGGCGGGGGAACGACCGGGTGATGACCCGGGGGACCTTCGCCAACATCCGGCTCCGGAACCTCCTCGCCCCGGGGACCGAGGGGAGCGCCACGGTCTTCCACCCCACCGGGGAGGTGATGGACATCTTCACCGCCGCGGAAGCCTACCGCCGGGCGGAGACGCCCACCATCGTCCTGGCGGGGAAGGATTACGGCATGGGATCCAGCCGGGACTGGGCGGCCAAGGGAGCCTTCCTGCTGGGAGTCCGGGCGGTGATCGCCGAATCCTACGAGAGGATCCACCGCAGCAACCTGGTGGGGATGGGGGTCCTGCCCCTGCAGCACCTGCCGGGGGAATCCGCCGCCTCCCTGGGGCTCACCGGAAAAGAGGAGTACCACATTCCCCTGGACGACGGTCTCAGGCCCGGCGAGGAGCTGGAGGTAACCGCCCGGGACGGCGCGGGGGAGGAGAAGACCTTCCGGGTCCGGGTCAGGATCGATGTCCCGGTGGAGGTGGAGTACTACCGCAACGGCGGCCTCCTGCACACCGTGCTGCGCCGGCTGGTTTTCGGCTAGTCCCGGTCTCCCAGACCCGCGAGCCAGGCCCCGGCCTCGGCGTCGCTGGGCATCCGCCAGTCCC
>JAKQWJ010000092.1 GCA_029562045.1 Spirochaetota bacterium
AGGGCGTTTAGGCCTTCCTGGTCCGTAATGTTCTTTTCTTTCAGTAACTTCCGCAGTTCGCCTTGCTCGAATAACACTGGTTTTCTCCTCTCCTTAATGAATATATACTAAAGGAGATTACACAGTTTAGTTTACACTACCCTTTCTGTAGGAGCGACATATCCTCCTTTTATGTATAATGCAATAAACCCAAAAAGCCAATGCTTTTTGATATTGTTTTTTTGCAGATTTTTTCGCCCGGCGAATGCGCCGGGAGCCTTGAGCCTCCCGGTTTTTTTGATTACCTTGGCCGATACGGACCCGTCATGAAGAAAAACCGCCCGGGATGGGCCATCCTCACTTTCCTTCTCGCCTCGCTTCTTCCCTCCCCGGGATTTTCCCGGGAGAATGCGTCCGGACAGGATTACGTCCAGACCTTTCTCCAGGGGGGAGCGTCCAATTTCCTCATCTGGGGTTTCGATTATGTGGTGCTGCAGGCGGGCTACGCCCAGATAAGCCCCAAAACCTGGAGGGACAACCTGAGGGAGGGCTTTCAGTGGGACAACAGTGAGTTTCACACCAACCAGATCCTGCACCCCTACCAGGGGAGCAGCTACTACAACGCCGCCAGGGTCAACGGCTTCTCCTTCTGGGGCTCCGTCCCCTTCACCGTCTTCGGGAGCCTGGTCTGGGAGTTTTTCGGCGAGCGGGAAAACGCTTCCCTGAACGATGTCATCACCACCGGCTTCGGCGGAGTGGCCATGGGCGAGATGGGGCACCGGCTGTCCGCGGCGCTCGTCCGGGGCCGGTCCGACGGCGCGGGCCGGGTGGCCCGGGAGGCGGTGGCGCTCCTGGTGAACCCGGTCCTCACGTTCAATCGGCTGATCTACGGCGACAGGGTTCTCTACCGGCTCCCCGGACGGACCCCGCCGGTGGACCTGGAGTTTCATTCCGGGATCAACGGAACCTGGGAACGGAGGGCTTTCACCATCGCCTTTCCCCACCCCTTCATCGGAATCGGGCTGCGCTATGGGGACCCCTTCGGCGCCGCCGGCGACCTTCGGGCCCCCTACGATTATTTTCGGCTGCGGGTGGGTTTGTACGGGGATGTGGACAACCCCGGATCGGATGTTTTCGCCCATGGCCTTCTTTGGGGCAGGAGGCTCTACCCGGGCCGGGAGGGGCGGGCCCTGGCGGGAGTGTTTCAGCACTTCGATTACATGGACAATTACAAGTTCAAGTTCGCCGCCAACGGGGTGGGCGGGGGGATCGAAACCAGTTTTCCCCTGGATGGGGAGCGGGAACTGGGTTTTCTGCTGCATCTGTTCGGGGTGGCCCTGGGGGGGGTGGATTCCCGGTACAGCCGGGGCCTCACCGGCCGGGACTACAGTCTGGGTCCCGGGGCGGGGATGAAGAGCGAGCTGCGGTGCTCCTTTCCTGCCGGAAGAAGCCTGGCCCTGGCTTACAGCTATTACTGGTTCTTCACTCTCAGCGGTTCGGACCGCGAGAACGGCGCGGGCTTTCTGTCCGGCCAGGGGGAGGCGGCGGTGACGGACACCACGAGGCTGGGGCTGGAGTTCCGGCTGTACCACCGCTGGTCCGACGCGGGCTTCGACGACGCTCTGTCCTTCGGCCTGCGGACCTATCTGTCCTTTTCCCTGTAGAGGTCCCGGTAATCCGCCTTTTCGGCCTTGGGGTAGTAATGGCGCAGGATTTCCTCGGCGCCGTAACCCGCCTGGGCCATGCCCGCCGCTCCGCTCTGATCCATGCCCACCCCGTGGCCCCAGCCCGCCCCGTGAAAGACGACGTATTCCGGAAAGCCGCCGGGGCCCAGCTTGGGGCGGAGAACGAAGAGATTGCTCCGCAGACCGCCCAGGCGGGAGCGGATCCTGTCCCCGGTGACCGTGACGGAGCCGGCTGTTCCCACCACCTCCACGGCGTTGACCCGTCCCGAGATGCCCCGGCCCCGGGTGAGGATCCTGACGATGGTTCCCACCTGGGTTTCCGGGGCCAGCCGGCGGGCTATCTCGTCGGCGGCCACCCATTTTTCCCACCGGTAGGCCGCGGGGGAATGGAGCCTGTCCACCGAGGAGTAGGAGGAGGGGATGCCTCTGACCCAGAGGTCCAGATCGTCGATGGGGAGGAAGGAGTCCCGGGGAGCGACCAGTTTGTCCGGCACCGCCTGCATGTCCGCGTCGGCCCCCCAGACGAAGAGGCTGTCCTCGCTGTACCCGCCGTGGTTGGCGGAGTAGTAGGCCCGCAGAGGTCTCCCCCCGACGGTCATGTACAGGCCCCGGGTGGCATCCACCGCTTCGGTGGTGCTCCGGCTCTCCCCCCCCACTCCCCGGTAGGCCGCGGAGAGGACCGACCCGTGGAGATCGAAGCCCCTGGAGGCGTAGGTCCCCAGGTAGGCCAGGGTGTAGGACCGGGCGGCCACGGCCTGGGCTTTCAGCGCCTCCCGGGGCCAGCCGGCGGGCATCTCCGACGGCAGGACCCCGTAGAGGTATTCTTCGATGCCCAGGCTGTTTATCAGCGTGAGCCCCCCCGGGGAGGGGCGGAACTCCAGACGGCCCCGGTAGGCCCTGTCCTCGGTGACGGAAAAAAAGCTCCCCGCCTCGGAGACGAAATCGAAGACCAGAGTGGTGGCGCCCGGGTCCCGGTACTCCAGGACCAGGGAGGCCGGGGAGGTGAGGATGGACTCGCCCGATTCCCGGACCACCTCCAGTCCCCCGTCCCGGGACACGATTCTGAGGACCTCGTGACGGGATCCCCGGTGGGAGGGCTCTTTCTCCCCCGGAACGGATGGCGTCAGGAGGTAGTCCGCCCCGGTTTTCACCGTCACCGAGCCGAGCCCCTCCGCCAGGCCCACCCGCACCAGGGGCGCCGCGTCCTCCGGCCCCGCAGGTTCCGCCCGGGGAGGCGTGGCCGCCGCTCTTTTCCGGACCGCCGCCTCCTTCCCCCTGGTTTCCGTTTCCGGAAGAAGCGCCTTCACCTCCCCGATCCTTTCGGCGAGCCCCGGAAGCGGAGGCTGGGAGGCCTGGGCCCGGAGGAAAAGCCGGTACGCCTCCTCGGTCCGTCCCTGGGCGAGGACTGTTTCCGCCAGAGGCGCCAGCGCCGCGGTCAGGCTGGGGTCCTGTTTCAGCGCCATCCGGAACGCCGCCTCCGCCTCGGCGGGGGAGGCGTCCTGCAGGACCAGGCCCAGAAAGTGCCAGGCCGCGGGGCGCCTTTCCTCCTGGCGGAGACTTTTTCTCAGGAGGGCGGCGGCTTTGGCCGGGTCTCCCATGTCCCGGGCGAGAAGGGCTTCGTGGAACAGGGTTTCCCCGTTTTCCGATGAAAGGGGAAGAATCGCCGCCGCCTGATCGGTCCTTCCTCCCAGGCAGAGGGAGATGAAAAGCTGCCTTTCGATGGCGGGGCCTCCCTCTTCGGCGAGCCTCCAGCTTTCCCCCAAAAGGTCCACGGCCCGCCCGTAATCTCCCATTTCCCGGTACAGCTCCACCAGTTGGCGGCGGACGCCGCCGTTCCGGGGGTCCGACGCCAGGATGCTCTCGAAAGCGAGAACGCTCTTTTCGATGTCCCCCCTGTAGTAGCGCTCCAGCGCTTCCCCCACCGTGGGGGGGGGAGACGGCGCCGCTTTTGGCGGAGGCTGCAGCGCCGGGCAGACCGCTCCCAGGAGGAGCAGAACCGGCGCGGCGAGGAGGCTGGCGGGCCTCCGGGGCCGATGGGGCCCGAAGCGGCGGGCGGCCCTCCGGCGGGCCGGGCGGCTCGGGGGGAGGCTTCCCCGCCGGGCGGGGTGAATTCCCTGGGGGCCGGGGGAGAGGCGGGAGTCGGAGGGGGATAGTCGCGGGGCCGGGGAGGCGGGCATGGCTCTATGAAAGGGGCGGGCCGCCGTCGGGGCCGGGATGGTGGGGCATGGTTCATATATAGCGGGAAACCCCGCCGCCGTCTACCTCCGGTGTGCCCCGTGGCCTCTTTCCCCGCTTTGCCGTATCATGTCTTCATGAGACCGGGTGATTTCCTCTCCCTGGTGGAGATCCGCACCAAGGTGATAAGCCTGTCCTCCTTCGCGCTGGGGACCCTCCACGCCGCCTGGGCCCAGAGGGCGTTTTCCCCCCTCCGGGGGGCGGTGATGATGGCCGCCACCCTGGCGGTGGACATGGGCACCACGGCCTGGAACTCCTACTTCGATTATCTGCGGGACACGGACAATCCCCGCTTCAACCGGGAGCCGGACAAGGTCCTGGTGCACGGGGGCATCTCCCCTGCGGCGGCCTTTTTCGTGTCCCTGGGGCTTTTCGCCGCGGCGGTCCCCCTGGGTCTGGCGGTGGCCTTCCTGTCGGGCCTCTGGGTCGTCCCGGTCGGGGCTCTCTGCATGGCGGTGGGGTTTCTCTACACCGGGGGTCCCTTCCCCCTGTCCCGGACGCCCCTGGGAGAGCTGTTCGCCGGCGGGTTTCTGGGGTCCGCGCTTTTTCTCATTTCCTGGGGGGTCCAGGCCGCGCCGGCGGTGTCGGCGGAGGCCCTGGGAGGCGCGGCGGCGGCAAGCCTTCCTTCCTTCATCCTCGTCGCCTCCATTCTGACGGTCAACAATGTCTGTGACATCGACGGGGACCGGGAGTCCGGCCGGCGGACCCTGGCGATCCTTCTGGGGCGGAAAAGGGGAGAACTCCTGGTCTATTGCATGGGAGCGGCGGCATTCTCCCTGGCGGCGGTTTCGGCCTTTGCCGGGAACGCCCCCCGGGGCGCGGCGGCTGCGGCCCTGGTTTCCGCGGCATACGCGGCGGGGGAGTATGGGACGATGCGCCGCCGGGGCTTCGGACACGCGACGAAGGGCCCCAACATGCGGGGAATCCTCCGGGTTTTCACCGTGTTCAGCCTCTGTCGGGGGGCGGCCTACGCCCTGGCCCTGGCACGCTGAAAAACCCGGGGCCCATCCCAGCCGGCCCCAGCCAGCCTAGACCAGGAAGGTCTCCGAAGCGGTTTTCCCCTTCTGCAATCCCACCATGTCCGCCAGGGTGATCTCTCCCAGGGTCTCCCGGACCTTTCGGGACAGGAGCCTCCAGACCTCCACCGCCGCGCAGTAGCTTTCCCGCCCGCATTCCTCGGGGCGGGAGGTGCAATCGACGATGGAAAGGTCCCCCTCCAGACATTCCACGATCTCCAGCACCGTGATTTCTTCCGGCGGGCGGGACAGAAAGTACCCCCCCTGGGCGCCCCGGACCGAAGTCACCAGGCCGGCGGCCCGCAGATGGATGACGATCTGTCCCAGATATTTTTCCGAAA
>JAKQWJ010000138.1 GCA_029562045.1 Spirochaetota bacterium
CTCTTCGGCCTGGAAAAGTTCCTCTCCGGCTCCGATCATCCCCGGGAGGAGCTTTTTCTCGAGGACAAGATCGTCGGCAGGGGCGCCGCCTTCCTGATCGTCCGGATGGGCCTTCGGCGGGTGCGCGCGCAGATACTGAGCCGCCCGGGTCTGGAGGTCCTGCGGGGTCACGGGGTGGACGTCTCCTGGGCCAGTCTGGTGGACCGGATCTCATGCCGCACCGAGGAGCTGCTCCAGGACATGACGGACCCTGAGGCCGCCTGCGAACTACTGAAAGCCCGGGCCGCCGCCTCCGGGGCCTGAATCGGCAGGGGGCCGGACCGACAGCGTCCATTCCCCCCGCACCAGGCGCTCCAGGGGCAGGAATGCGCCCTTGTAGGCCATTTTCGGGGAGCCCTGGACCACGAATCCCAGGTAATACCAGGAGAGGCCCAGGCTCCGGGCGAGTTCGATTTCCCGCAGCACCGAAAAGATCCCCAGGCTCCGGTGGGCGGCCTCGGGGTCGAAGACGAAGTAGACGCTGGAAAGCCCCCGGGGCAGGAAGTCCAGCCAGCCCACTCCCAGGATCCTGTCTCCGTCCAGGTACAGGGACATCCGGGTATCCAGCGGGGAGCGGCAAAAAAGGCGGCGGAAGTCCCCATCGGCTTTTTCGGCCTTTGAGTGCCGGCTTTTCTGATATCTGCGGAAGAGGGACAGGATTTCCGCGCTGAACCCGACGGGCTCCAGGCGCAGGTCAAGGTCCTCGTTGCGCCGACAGACCCGTCTTTGGGATTTGGATGGAATGAAATCCGTCACCGGGATGCGTATCTGCCGGCATTCATCGCAGCCGGGGCAGTGGTTCCGGTAAAACACGCCGCCGCTTCGGCGGAAGCCTTGTCCCAGCAGCTCCTCGTACAGATCCCCGGGAAAAACCTCCGCGGTGAAGTACCGGGTCTTCCAGGTTTTCCCCGGAAGATATGGGCAGGGGGTTCCCGGGGATTCGGTGAGAAAGATCCCTCCATTCATTCCGGCAGGACGCAGCTTTTCAGCGGCGGAAACCCGTTGAAACCCACGGAACTGTAGCTCTGGGTATAGGCCCCGGCGGTGAAGAAATAGACCCGGTCTCCCGCCCGGGCGCCGGCGGGCATGGGCACCTTGGCGCGTTCGTACATGATGTCCATGCTGTCGCAGGTGGGGCCCGCCAGGATGACCATTTCCGTGGGGCCGGTCTTGTCGAAGTAGACCGGGTAACGGATCGATTCTCCCAGGGTTTCGATGAGGCCTCCGAAAACACCGGCATCCACGAACACCCAGCGGTCCTGCCTGCTCCTGGACTTGTTGGCGATGAGAACGATTTCCGTCACCAGGACTCCGGCGTCGGCGACCAGGGATCTCCCCGGTTCGATCCAGATTTCCGGCAGTTTCTCGCCGAAATCTTCGGTGAGAAAGCGATGGATCTCAGTGGTGTACTCCTCCTGGGTCAGGGTGGGTTCCAGGTAATTCGCGGGAAGACCGCCCCCCAGGTTGATCATCGACAGCTGTATGCCTTTGGCGGCCGCCGAGTCGAACAGGTATTTGCAGTGGGAAATGGAGGAGTCCCATTGGCCGATGTCCCGCTGCTGGGACCCGACGTGGAAGGAGAGGCCGTAGGGAAGAAGGCCCAGCCGGGGGCATTCCAGGATCAGGGAGTAGAGGAGGTCCGGGTGGGCGCCGAACTTTCGGGACAGAGGCCAGTCCGAACCGGTGCCCTCGGTGAGGATGCGGAAAAACACCCGGGACCCCGGGGCGTTTTCGGCGATTTTATGCAGATCGTCGAAAGAGTCGGTGGCGAAGGTGCGGACCCCTTTCCGGTGGGCATAGGCGATGTCCGCGGCCTTTTTGATGGTGTTCCCGAAGCTTATCCGGTCCGGCGAGACCCCCAGTCCCAGAAGCATATCGATCTCGTACCGGGAGGCGGTGTCGAAATTCGACCCCAGCTCGTGCAGCAGGAGGATTATCTCTTTCATGGGGTTTGCCTTGAGGGCGTAGAAAATCTTCGCGAAGGGCAATTGCGCCCGCAGATCCTCGAATTTGCGGCGCACCACATCCAGGCTGATCAGCAGGAGGGGGGTTTCCTTCGTTTCCGCGAAGGACTTGACGGAGGCGAATTTCTCCGGGTCCCAGAATCGGGCAAGATCGAAGTCGTAGGTTTCCAGTGTTTTTTCGGCCACATTGCTATTGCGCAAAATCGGTGTCTCCTTTATATATCAAGAGTACCCTTTTTTCACGCCAAGGTACAGGGAGGAGGTGCGTCGTGGTTGTACTGCCGGTTCACAATACGAAGATTCTGTACACCATCCAGCCGTCGAAAATCATCGCGTTGGGGTTGAATTATCTCGACCATGTCAAAGAGAGCGTCAGCGCCCAGTTCACCCAGGTCCAGCCGGAGGTCCCCACCGAACCGGTCCTTTTCGCCAAAACGCCGAACGTCCTCATCGGGCCGGGGGATCCCATCATGGTGCCCGCGATCCTTTCCCGCTACAGGTTCGAACCGCCCCGGATCGACTACGAGGCTGAACTGGCCTTCATCGTCAAGAACAAATGCCGCAACATCCCTCCCTCCGAGGCCTACGACAATATCTACGGGTTCACCTGCATGAACGACGTGAGCCAGCGCAACATCCAGAGTTCCGACAAGTCCGGCTGGTTCCGGGGAAAGTCCTTCGACACCTTCGGCCCCGTGGGGCCTCAGGTCGTGCTGATGAAGGACATCGGCGACCCGCAGAATCTGGAGATCCGGTGCCGCCTGAACGGCGCGGTGGTGCAGTCCGGAAACACCCGGGACATGATTTTCCCGATAAAGGAGCTTTTCTCCTTCATCACCCACAACTTCACCCTCTATCCCGGGGACCTGGTCCTCACCGGAACCCCCAGCGGCGTGGGGCCCATCCGGGCCGGAGATGTGGTGGAGGTGGAAATCGAAAAAATAGGGATCCTCCGGAACCCGGTGAAGGCCGAGACTCCCTAGGTTCCGCGGCCGGGGCCGGCCGGGTCAGTCCTTCCAGGGAAAAATCATCCCCTTCAGCGTCCGGGGCCCCACCTTCTCCCGCTCGTCCTCCAGAAGGAGATCCCAGGGGATCTTTTTTCCCTCTTCCCCGGGGTGTTCTTCCCGGTAGTCATATTTCAGAAGCCGCAGTTTGAACCCCCCGTGGAGCCAGAGCAGAAGCGCCGCCGGCCCCGGGACGAGGAAGGCGGTGAAGAAGGAGAGGGAGAGCATCACCACGGCGCCGAGACCGAGAAAAAGCGTGAACCCCGTATTGTCGAAGAGAAGCAGAAAGCACTTTTTCACCACCTTTCCGATGTTCCGGTCCAGCCGGGCCCGGAGAGGAAAAAAATACAGCGACGCGAGGATCCACAGCACCGCGGCCCAGAAGATGAAAACCATCGCCGTGAGGCCCAGAAAATTCCTCATCGCCCCGTAGAAGGGGAAGGCCACCAGAAGCAGCCCGGCCAGGCACATCGTGATGAGTCCGAAGACCAGTCCGGGGACCAGGCCCTCCGTGAGGTAGATTCTGAACTCCGCCGCCCCGGGCCGGCGGTAATCCGTCATGTCCCGGCACATCAGGGACACCGCCCCGGCGTAGCAGAAGAGGAGCATCCCCCCGGCGATGAAGGCCGCGACGGAGAAACCCACATGCAGGGGATACACCCAGTGGGGGACGAAAACCGGAATCCCCGCCAGGAGGATGAACCCCAGGTTCAGCAGAATGATGGTGAAGAGATTGTCCCAGAGGTCGAAGAACGCCTTCCGTATGGTGAAACCGATCATGGCTCATTCTGACATGGATGCATGGCCGGGACAAGGGGAGTGGGCCCCGGACGGTTCGGGCCTCCCCGGCGCCGGCCGGGGGCAGGCGCCGGGGCGGGGCTCCGCGCTTTGACCGGGAGGAGGTTTTTTGATAAGCTCCCCCCCGGGGGGTGGGTATGGCGAAAGTGAAACCGGCTCCGGAGAACAGGCCCTTCTCTCTACTGGTGAAGCCCGCGGCGGCGGACTGCAACCTGCGGTGCTCCTACTGTTTCTATCTGGAGAAAGCCGGCCTGTATCCGTCCAGCCCGGTGCACCGGATGAGCGATGAGGTTCTGGAGAAGCTGATTTCCTCCTACATGGCCACCCGCCAGAAGGTCTACGCCTTCGGCTGGCAGGGGGGGGAGCCCATGATGATGGGCCTGGATTTTTTCCGGAAGGTGACGGCCCTGCAGGAGAAGCACGGGCCTCCGGGGGCGGTGGTCAGCAACGGGCTGCAGACCAACGGGACCCTGCTGACCGATGAGGCGGCGGAGTTTTTCACCCGGTACAGGTTCCTGCTGGGGGTGAGTCTCGACGGCCCCGAGGACCTGCACGGCGTCTACCGGGTAGACGGGGCCGGGGAAAGCTCGTTCCGGCGCGTTCTCCGGGGAATCGCGGCCCTGAGACGGCGGGGGACGGAGTTCAACATCCTCACCCTGGTCAGCTCCGCCAATGTGGGGAAAAGCCGGGAAGTCTACGAGTTCCTGCGCAGTCAGGGATTTTATCATCATCAGTACATCCCCTGCGTGGAATGGGACGGCGCGGGAAGGGATCTGCCCTGGTCCATCTCGGGGGAGGACTGGGGCCGGTTTCTTCTGGGGATCTTCCAGGCCTGGCACCCCCGGGAC
>JAKQWJ010000141.1 GCA_029562045.1 Spirochaetota bacterium
CAGGATGCGGATGAGCTTCTCCACCTCCACCTTCGGGATGCGGGTGGCTATGTTGAAATACTTGAAACTGGACAGAACCCGGCGCACCGGGTGGGTCACCAGAAGGGCCGCGAAGGAGCCCCCCAGGGTGATGAACACCGACGGAAGGTCCCAGTATATGACGAGGGAAGCTCCACCGGTGAAGATGCCGGCGAGGATGAGCGCGAAGCCCGCCAAGATTCCGCCAATGGTTCCGATGTCCATGGTGCCTCACTCCTCGTTCTTGAAACCGCCGATGAGCCGGCGGTATTCCACTATTTCCTTAAAAATCGACCGGTAGTCCTCCAGGACCACCAGTCGTTTGCCGGAAAGCATAACCAGCGTGGTGTCGGGGTTCTGCTCGATGTACTCGATCTGGTGGGGGTTGACCCAGTAGGTCTTCCCGTCCAGCCTGGTTACCTCAATCATTCAGGACCCTATAGTACTCCCTTACCGTTTCAGTGTTAAGAGCTCCTGGAGCATCTGATCCGAGGTCTGGATGGTCCGGGAGCTGGCCTGAAAACCTCTCTGGGTGACGATCATGTCGGTGAACTGCTCCGCCAGATCCACGTTGCTCATCTCCAGCGCCCCGGCGATGATCTTCCCCTTACCCGCCACCCCGGAGGCGTCGATGCTGGGAACGCCGGAGTTGTTGGTCACCGCATAGGTGCTCTCCCCCATCTTTTCCAGCCCGCCGGGATTGACGAAACCCGCCAGCGCGACCTGACCCAGCGCCCGGTTGTTGCCGTTGGAAAAGACCCCGGTGATGACCCCGGACTGGTCTATCTTGAAGCCTTCCAGATACCCCATGCCGTAGCCGTCCTGCATGAAGGCCTTGGTGGAGCTTTTTTCGGCGAACTGGGTCACCGTGTTCTTCACGCTCCCCACCTCTCCCAGGTTCAGGTCGAAGGTCTGGCGCAGCGGCGCGCCGTCCGCCCCGGGGGCCGCGCCGAGCACGTCGAAACCCACCTGTATCCGCAGGGCGCCTTCGGCGATCCGGTCCCCCGCTCCGTCCTCGGCGGCCGTCAGGGTGCCCAGGTTGCCGAACTCCACGACGAAGGTGTTGGCGTTGTTGTTGCCTCCCGCCCCCAGGTCCACCAGAGTGTTGGTCCCCTCCGACTCGGGGTCGATGGTCACCGCCGCGTTCCAGCGGTTCGGCTCCCCGGTCCGGCGGCTGAAGTCCACCCGCAGGGTGTGAATGTTCCCGAAGGAATCGAAGATGTCGAAACTGGTGGACCAGGTGCCCTCCTGAGCCGCCCGGGGGCCCGCCCCTTCGGGGATCTCCGCGGTGCGCTTGTCCAGGTTGCCGGCCAGATACACCTCCCGGGTCTGGACCGCCGGGTCCTTTCCTCCCACCGGGATGACCAGGTCGCCCACGGAGTCGGAGGTGTTGATGTAGCTCACCCCCTCCAGGGTCTGGGCGCTCCAGCCCTGGACCCGCATGCCGTTGGCGGGGTTGACCAGGATGCCCTCCTCGTCCAGACCGAAGGCCCCCGCCCGGGTGTACAGGTGCTTGTCCCCCGACCGGAGGATGAAGAAGCCGTCCCCCTGGAGGGACAGGTCGGTCATGACCCCGGTGGTCTGCAGCGACCCCTGGGTGTGAATGGTGTCGATGGACGCGATGTTCATTCCCAGGCCCACCTGCTTCGGGTTGACCCCCCCCAGCTCCTCGGTGGGCCGGGCCGCCCCCTGCATGCTCTGGGAAATGAGGTCCTGGAAATTTACCCGCCCCTTCTTGAATCCGATGGTATTGACGTTGGCGATGTTGTTGCCCAGAACGTCCATGCGCACCTGGTGGTTCTGCAGACCGGACACGCCGGAATAGAGGGATCTCATCATGGTGGCGCCGCCTCCTTATCCTTTGACTCGCTTGACTTGGTCGTAATCGTAGTATTTGCCGTCTATCATAATCTGGGGGAAATCCCCCCCCGTCACTTCCTGCACGACGCCGGTGACGAAGGCTTCGCCGTCGGCCACCTCCACGGTCTTGCCGATCAGCGCCATGGCCTGATTGGCGGCGATGAGGCCCGCCACCCGGGAGAACTCCCTGTTCAGGTTCGTCATCTGCTCCAGGGCCGAGAACTGGGCCATCTGGGCCACGAACTCCCGGTCCTCCATGGGCTGGGTGGGATCCTGATGGGTCAGCTGGGTGATGAGGATCCGGAGGAAGTCGTCCTTGTCCAGGCTGTTCTTTCCGGCCCGTCCCCCATCCTGAAGGGTCTTGTTGTACACATCCACCCGATTCTGAAGCCTGGTGTAATCCGCCCCTCCGATGATGCTGGAAATATCCATTCCGTCCCTCTCTTCTACATCACGTAATTCACCGCGTGGGCCCCGTAGTACCCCGACGCGTCGGCCCAGGACGTCCCCGCCGCGATGCGGCGGGCGCCGGAGCCGCCCTGAGCCGGTCCGTCTCCCCGCTCCCGCCCCGTCCCGCCCCCGACGGACACATCCAGGTCCCCCACATCGAAACCGCTGTTCCGGAAGGCCTCGGCCAGCTCCGGCAGGTTTCTCTGGAAGGATTCCCGGACACTCTCATTTTCGACAATAATTCTGCCCCCGATGAGGTTATCTTTCATCCGGAGGCGGATCCTGACCTCCCCCAGACGTTCGGGCTTCAGGATGAGCCGGATCTCCCCCTCTTCCCGATCCCGCAGCAAGATCCGGGCGCCACGGACGATCCTCTCGTTGCCCTCCTCCCGGAGGCGATGAAAGAGACCTGCCGTCCCGTCCCGCAGGTCCCCGTCGGAGCCGGGGCGGACCTCCCCGCCGCTGAGCCGTTCGGAGCCGAATCGGGGGCCCGCCTTGAGTTCGATGATCTCCCGGCGGGGCTCCGGCCCGGTCTCCCCCGGCTCGACTTTCACCGGCTTGTCCTTCTCCTCCCGGGCCTCCGTTTCGGGGGCCCGCCTCCGCTCCCGCGCCTCCGCCGGGCGCCGGGCGTGGCGGATTTCGGTCCTGCTCCGTCGCAGATCCCCGCCGCCGGCCTCCGGGTCCTTTTCCTGTCCCGGGCGCGCGGCTCCCCCGATCCCCGGCCCCTTCTCCGCGGACACCGCGGCCCCGGAGGCCGTTCCCGTGGGAGAAAGCGCCCCGACACGGGCCCCGGCGGCGCTTCCGGCCTTTCCGGCTCCCCGGGCCGCCCCGGAGACGGCTCCGTCATCGGCGGATTCGGGTTGACCCTCCCCTCCGCCGGTGCTTCCTGCAGGGCCGCCGGGGCTCCCCGTCCTTCCGCCCTTCTCCCCGGCTTTTCCCGCCCCGGGGGACTTCTTCCCCGATTCCGCGGGGGCCGAGCCCGGGAGCGCCCGGGCCTCCCGGACGGAGGCCCCGGACCCCGGGGAACTCCGGTCCTTCCCGGAAAGGGCGTCCGCCGTTTTCACCGGAGCCCCGGACAGAAGGCCCTCCAGCAGGGAGGAAAAAATGTTCCTGTTCTTTCGGGGCGGACGGCCTTTCCCTGCCGGCGGGGCGGCGCTTTTTTCGGCGGCGGGCTGAATCGTGGATCCGACCACGGAGTTTCCTCCTCGCCTCCCTCCGGGGGGCCCCGGATCAGCTCCGGGGCTTGACCGCCATTTTCCGCTGGATGACGGCGGCCCTGTCGGAAGGCATCAATGACAGCCAGAACGAGACGATGGATTCCTCCCCCGCGGCCACCGCGAGCTTCTCCACCATCCGCAGATGGTCGATCATGTCCTGATCGTCCATTTTGACCAGAATCGCCACCGCCTGGGCCGGCGGCATGCCGGTAAGGTAGCGGGCGTTCTGTTCGATGTTCGCACTTTTATTGTCGTACAGCCTGACCCGTTCATTAAAGGATTTTTCCTGGTCCTCCAGGCTCTTCCGACGCTCGTCCAGTTCCGCCGCCTTCCGGTGGATGTCCTCCTCCCGGCTTTTCAGGCCTTCCTCGGCCCGGAGCATCTCCTCGGCCTGCAGCCCCAGGGCCTCCCGGAGTTTTCCCAGCCTCTCCGCATCCAGGAGGAGCGGCGAGGTCTCCCCTTCCAGCTTCGTCCTCCCGTGGAAGCCGAAGAACCGGATTACCGGTGAGATGACATCCTTCACATCCAGAAGGCCCAGGTAGTCGAACCACAGGGCTCCCCCCGCCAGCAGAACGAGGATGAGCAGAAGGAGGGCGACGATCCTGGGCGCCGCGCCGATTCGTCCGTAGTATGCCATGATCTATCCCCTCTCCCCGGAGCGGGAGCGAACGGCCAGGCCCATGGCGATCTCGTCCAGGGCCTTGCCCTCTTCCCTGAGCCGGTCCTCCCGGCTCTCCCGGGCCCGGCGCTCCTTGAGCTTGTCCAGAACCTTTCTGTCCCGGGACGCCGCCAGGTACTCCCGGTTTATCTCCTCCCGCTCCTGCAGCTTTTTTTCCAGCTCCTTCTCCGCCGCGGCGATTTCCCCGTCCAGCCGCAGACCGTAGGCGTTCCGGACCAGAAGGACCGGGACCGGGTATGGTATGCCCTGAAAACTGCAGGACTGGACCTCCATCCTCTCCTCCCGGAGTTCCCGGAGGCGCGCCTCCAGCAGGACGCAGGCCCCGGTGGCCCGGGCGAGCTCGATCTCCCGGACCCTCTCCCGGTGAAGCCGGATCCGCAGGAGGCTCTCCAGCCGGAAATTAAATCTCCTCATCCTCCGCTCCGTTCGCCTCCGGCTCCGGCCGTTCCCCGGCGGCTATCTCCAGAATCCTGTTGCGGGTCTCCTCCAGCGGGGCTTTCTCCTCCACCCCCTGGGTCAGAAAGCTCCGCAGGACCGGCATCAGCCGGACCGCCTCGTCGATTTCGGGATTGGTCCCCCGGACATAGGCTCCCACATTGATCAGGTCCTCCGCCTCGGTGTAGACCGCCAGCATCCGGCGCAGGTAATCCGTCGCCTTCCGGACATCCGCGGGGGCCACCTTGACGGCAAGCCGGGAAATGGAGGCCAGGACGTCCACCGCGGGGTACTGGGCCCGCTGGGCGATCTTCCTGCTCAGGACCAGGTGCCCGTCCAGGATTCCCCGGACGGAGTCCGCCACCGGCTCATCCATGTCGTCCCCTTCCACCAGGATGGCGAAAAAACCCGTGATGGTGCCCCGGTCCGAAGTCCCGCAGCGCTCCAGCAGTTTGGGCAGGGTGGAAAAGACCGAGGGGGTGAAGCCCCGGGTGGCCGGGGTCTCCCCGATGGCCAGCCCGATCTCCCTCTGGGCCCGGGCGAAGCGGGTCACCGAATCGAAGAGCAGCATCACGTCCTTGCCCTGATCCCGGAAGTACTCCGCCACCGCCATGGCGGTGAAGGCCCCCTTCAGCCGGGCCATGGGGGGGGTGTTGGACGTGGACACCACCAGGACCGAGCGGGCGAATCCTTCGGGCCCCAGGTCGTTCTCGATGAACTCCCGGACCTCCCGCCCCCGTTCGCCGATCAGGGCGATGACATTGACGTCCGCCCGGGTGTTGCGGGCGATCATCCCCAGGAGGGTGGATTTTCCCAGACCGCTGCCGGAGAAGACGCCCAGCCTCTGTCCCTTGCCCACCGGGAGAAGCCCGTCGATGGCCCGGACTCCGGTTTCGATCTGCTGGGTGATGCGCCGCCGGGACAGGACATCCGGCGGGCTGTTGTAGATCGACTGGAACTCGCCGCCGCCGATCTCGCCCTTGCCGTCGATGGGCCGCCCCAGACCGTCCAGCACCCGGCCCAGAAGGGCCGGGGACACGGGAATCGACAGTCCGTCCCCGGTGGCGACAACCCGGGACCCGATTTCGATTCCCTGCAGGTCGGAGAAACACATGAGCTGGACCGTGGGGCCCCGAAGCCCCACCACCTCGGCGGCCACCGTTTCTCCCCGCTCCGGAAGCTGGATCCGGCAGAGCTCCCCCACCACGGCCTGGGGTCCCCGGGTCTCGATGAGCTGCCCCTGCACCTTCTCCACCCGGCCGGCGAACAGGATGGGGTCGAAGCCGTCCACCACGGCGCTGTATTTCTCGAACATGGCGCTCCCTAGCCCTCCCGTTCCCGGATGGGGGCGATCTCCAGGATTCTCTCCTCGATCTCCCGGAGCTGGGACGAGATCCGGGCGTCGATCTCACCGAAGTCGGTTTCGATGACGCAGCCTCCCCGGTCGACGGTGGAATCCTCCAGCACCGAAACGCTCTTGACGTTCTCGATGAGCTCCACGATCTCCCGGGCGTGTTCGGTGGTCAGGTTCACGTCCAGCAGGTTGACCCGGATCACCACATCGGACTTGCTCTTGAGCTTGCGCAGCGCCTGCAGGGCGTTGTTGATGACGATGTTCTTCTGGTTCTCCGAGATCACCTTCACCACCTTCTTCGCGATCTGCAGTATCAGGTGCACGATCTGCGCCTCCGACTGGGTTATTATGTCGGACCGTTTTTCGATGGCCTTGGCCAGGATTGAATGGAGCCGCTGAACGAGCCGTTCCGCCTCAGCCTTTCCCTCCCGCCATCCCTCGTCCCGCCCTTCGGCGAATCCTTTTTTCCGGGCCTCTTCCACCAGGGCGGCGGCCCTCTCCCCCGCCTCCGCCTCCAGCTCCGCCGCCTTCCTTCCGGCCTCGCTCAGAAGGGCCTCCGCCTCGCCCTCCGCCTTCATCCTGATGGACGCGGCCTCCTCGTTCCGGGCCCGGAGCTGCTCGAAGGCGGCGGCCTCCGCCTCCTTGACGATCCTCTCCGCCTCGGTCCTCGCCCCGGCGATCATGGCCTGCTTTTCCTTTTCCCAGCCCGCCTGGAACCGTTCCGCCTCCCTCCGGAGATCGTCGGCGGAGGGACCCCGGTACTCGTCCAGCGGCTCCAGTTCCTCCGGCACGGCCCCGCCATGGGGGGTGAAAAGCTCGGGAGGCTTGATGAAGACGGTCTCGCCGCCGTGGGTTATTTCCGTCGCCCGGAACACATTTTTCGCCACTCCCGCCTCCTTCCCTTATACGACGAGCTCGTCCTCCGTTCCCCGGGCGACGACGATCTCGCCCTGCTCCTCCAGCTTCCGAATGATGGAAACGATCTTCTGCTGGGCCTCTTCCACGTCCTTCATCCGGATGGGCCCCATGTATTCCATGTCCTCCCGGAGCAGCGTGGCGGCCCTTTTGGACATGTTCCGGAAGATCTTGTCCTGGACCTCCGAGTCCACCGCTTTCAGGGCCTTGGCCAGCTCCGCGGTGTCCACCTCCCGAAGGACCTTCTGGATTGCCCGGTCGTCCAGCATGACGATGTCCTCGAACACGAACATCCTCTTCTTGATCTCTTCCGCCAGCTCCGGGTCTTCCTCCTCCAGGGACTCGATGATGGATTTTTCGGTGGACCGGTCCACCAGGTTCAGGATTTCCACGATGCTCTCCACGCCGCCGGCGGAGGTGTAATCCTCCGAGGACAGGGTGGAAAGCTTCTTTTCCAGAACCCTCTCCACCTCCCGGAGCACCTCCGGGGAGGTGCGGTCCATGGTGGCGATCCGTTTGGCCACGTCGGACTGCACCTCGTGGGGGAGGTTGGACAGAATGATGGAGGACTTGTTCGGCTCCAGGTACGCCAGGATCAGCGCGATGGTCTGGGGATGCTCCTGCTGGATGAAGTTCAGAAGATGGGTGGGGTCGGTGCGGCGGATGAAGTCGAAGGGGCGGACCTGCAGGCTCGAGGTGAGCCGGTTGATGATGTCCACCGCCTTCTGCGATCCCAGAGCCTTTTCCAGCAGCTCCCGGGCGTAATCGATGCCGCCGGTGGTGATGAAATCCTGGGCCATCATCAGCTCCTGGAACTCCATCAGCACCTTGTCCCTCTCCTGGGAATCTATCGCGTCCAGCCGGGCGATCTCGAAGGTCAGGGTTTCGATCTCGTCCTCCCGGAGGTGCTTGAATATTTCCGCCGACACCTCCGACCCGATGGTCACCAGAAAGATCGCCGCCTTCTGTCGCCCCGTGAGGTCCCTTCGATGAGCTCCGGATGTCTTTTTTCCCGCCATGACGGCGGCGGCCGCCGCCGCTTTTCCGGCTTTCTTCGCCATGATCTACTCCTCCATCAACCAGGTCCGGATGAGCTGGGCCACATCCTCGGGATGCTCCCGGGCCATGTTGATGGCGTTCTCCTGCATCTCCATCCGGGCCCGCTCCTCCACGGACATCTCCACCTCCGTTCCCCCTTCCTCGGCGCTCCGGAGGGCCGCCTCCCGCATGGCCTGATGCTGCCGGGCCAGCTCCTCCTCCCGGAGGCGCCGGCGCCGCTCCATTTCCCGGGCCACGAGACGGAATATGACGAAGGCGACCAGCAGGGCGGCGACGGAGACGGCGCTGTAGAGGATGGTCCGCTGCAGCTGCAGGCGGCTGCGGTAGTCCCGGTCTTCCTTCCGGTGCCGCTCCGTCCGGTCGAAGACCACATGCTGCACCGTCACCGAATCGCCCCGATCCCGGCTGTAGCCCACCGCGTGCTCCACCAGGGCCCTGGCCTTGGCCAGGTCCTCATCGGACACGGGGGTGTATTCCCGCTGAATGCTGCCGTCCTTGTTGAGGATCGCCTGGCCTTTGTCATTGTAGGCCCATTTCCAGACACCGTCGATGGCCACCGCGGCGGTCACCCGCCGAACCTCCCAGGGGGCCTTCTCCTCGTTGATGACTCTCTTGTTCACCACCTCGTTCTGGATCACCGAACTCTTGGAATACTTCCCCGCCATGCTTTCCAGATCCTTGTAGGCCGGCGGAGTCTGCCCCTCCTGTCCCGGGGGGCCCTCGGGGTTGAACCCGGTGCCCTCGAAGCGCTCATCCTGCAGCTCCTTGGACAGGGTGATGGACAGTACCTTCGCTCCGGGCTGGGCCGATTCGTCGTAGGGGGTGCGGGGGTTGTCGGGATGCACCAGGATGGGAAAATGCTCCTCCGTGGCCACGGTTTTCTTCCCCGTGTCCAGAGAGATGTCCAGGTTGATGATCTGCACCCGGTCCTCCCCGTAGATCCGCCGCAGGGCGGCGAGGATGGACTTTTTGTACTGGGCTTCCAGGTCCCGGGTGGTCTTCATTTCCCGCTTCGCCAGCTCCAGCCGGTCGATGTCCGCCATGCCGGAGAAATCGTTCAGCACCAGTCCCTGGTGATCGGTGATGGTGATGTTTTCCTGTTTGAGCCCCTCCACCGCGAACCGGACCAGCCTTTCGATGCCCTGGATCTTCTTCCGGTTTTCCGTCAGGTCCGAGCCGGGCTTGGGGGTGACGATGATCGAGGCGGTTACGGGATTGCGGTCCTCGGCGAAGAGCTTGTCCTCGGGCATCACCAGGGTGACGCTGGCGGCGTCCACATCCTCCAGGGCGGCGATGTGGCGTTCCAGGCTCCGGGTGATGGCCCTGCGGAGATTGACGTTCCGCTCGAAGTCGGTGATGGTCCACCGCTCCACGTCGAAGATCTGCCAGGGGTCAGTCCCCGCGGGGATCAGGTCCTCCCGGGCCAGCACCGCCCGCATCCTCTGGGCGGTTTTGTCGTCATCCACCAGAATCCGGGCGTCGGCGGTCTGCTGGTACCGGACCCCCTCCTGGTCCAGGCGCTGGGTGATCCGGGACATCTCCGTTTCATTGGGAATGGACCGGTACAGAAGCGGCACCATGGACGGCGCGGAGCTCACCGCCGCCAGAACCCCGAACCCCGCCAGGACCGCGGCGGCGACGGAAATGAAAATTATCCGTTGGACCAAAGTCCATTTCTTCCAGATCGAGACGATCCGGTCGAGCTGTTTCGTGAAAAATTCGTTCATGTCCCCCTCCCCTTCGACACGAAAAACTCTCTCCTGTCGATCCTCCTCTCAATGACCGCGCCCCGATCTACCGGGAGCCGATGATATCCTTGTATGCCCGGATCACCCGGTCGACGACACCTTTCGTGATGTTCAGCGCCATGTTCGCCTGGGCCAGGGAGATGGTCAGATCGTGGACGTCCACCGAGTCGGGATCGGTGACCATCTTCCGGGACAGCTCCAGGCTCTCCTGCTGGAGTTTGTTCACCCCCTCCAGGCCGTCCATCATGTAGCGGCCGAAATCCCCCTCCCGGGTCGTTCCGACCCCCCGGGGCCGGGAGCCGGGCAGGTGCCGGGGATCGGCGCGGTTCAGGACGATCCGGTGGCCGGAAGCTTCCTTATTCGACAATAGCCGGTCCATCTATCTACCTCCCGATCTCCAGAGCCTTCTGAAACATGCTCTTGGAACCGTTTATCAGCGCCACGTTGGCCTCGTAGGACCGGGAGGCGCTGATCATGTCCACCATCTCGGAGACGATGTTGACGTTGGGGTATTCCACGTAGCCCGCCCGAGGCCCGCTCTTGATGGCGTCGGGATGGGTGGGATCGTAGACCAGCCGCGGCTGGTCCGCCATGTCCTTTTCGATCTTCACCACCCGCACTCCCCGGCCCACCGCGTTTTCCAGGGCCCGGGGCAGGAAAACGCTCTTCCAGTGGGGCTGCTCCGTCCGGGGGCGGAAAACGACCCGGCTGCGCCGGAAGGGGCCGCCCTCGGTGGTGCGGGTGGTGGTGGCGTTGGCGATATTGTCGGAGATCACGTCCAGCCGGAGCCGCTGGGCGGTGAGCCCCGAAGAGGCTATGTTGATGTTGGAATAAAGACCCATTGCCTGCCTACCTTAAAACCAGATTGATCTGGCCGAAATGGCTCGCCACCACCTGGCTCATCAGCTGGTAGGAGAGCTGGTTGTGCAGCGCGTTCATCGACTCCTGCTCGATGTCCACGTTGTTCCCGTTGTTCTTCGACGTGGTCATGAAATCCAGCGTCTTCCGGGGCCCCACGGTCCGGTAGTCCACCGGCCTTTCGAAGGGGATGTGCCGGGGGTCGGTCATCCGGGCCGTCAGCCTCCTGCCGGGCGCCTCCGAATCCAGGGCCTTTTTCAGGGCGGTTTCGAATTTGACCTCCGAGCGCTTGAAATGGGGCGTGTCGGAGTTGGCGATATTGTCGGCGATGACGTCCCGCCGCAGGAGGCTCACGTCCATGGTCCGGTGCAGGATGTCGATGGTCTTGCCGAAACTGTTTCCAATAAACATCGTGTTCTCCCTCTCCTCTGATCTTCGACCTTTTCTCCGCCCCGTCTTAGCCCTTTCACAGGATGTACCGGCTCAGGTCTCCGTCGTCCACCACATCCCGAAGCCTTTCATTCACATACTCCGCCGTCACCGGAATGGTCTGTCCCGCCAGCTCCGGCGCGTGAAAGGAGACCTCCTCCAGCAGCAGTTCCATAATGGTGGAAAGCCGCCGGGCGCCGATGTTCTCGGACCGGGAGTTCACCTCCGCCGCCAGTTCCGCCAGCCGTTCCACCGCACCCTGATCGAAGGTCAGGGTGACCCCTTCGGTTTTCAGCAGTTCGGTGTACTGCCTGATCAGGGCGTTCCGCGGCTGGGTCAGGATCCTGACGAAATCGTCCCGGGTCAGGGGCTCCAGCTCCACCCGTATGGGAAAGCGGCCCTGCAGCTCCGGGATCAGGTCGCTGGGTTTGGACATGTGGAAGGCCCCGGCGGCGATGAACAGGATGTGGGAGGTGTCGATCATCCCGTACTTGGTGTTCACCTGACTGCCTTCGACGATGGGAAGGATGTCTCTCTGGACCCCTTCCCGGGAAACGTCCGCGCCGGTCCGGCCTTCCTTCGAGACGATCTTGTCGATCTCGTCGATGAAGATGATCCCCATCTGCTGGACCCTCTCCCGGGCGATTTCCGTGACCCTGTCCGTGTCGATGAGCTTGTCCGTTTCCTCCGCCAGCAGGATCTCCGCCGCCTGCCGGACGGTGACCCGTTTTTTCTTCCTGCCCCCCCCGAAGATGCTCCCCAGGTTCCCCAGCCCCCCCAGGTTGAGATCCATGGGCTCGATGCCCGCACCGGAGAAAATCTCGATGGCGGGAAAGCCCCCGCCGGAGGAGACGTCCACCTCCACCATCCGCTGGTCCAGTTCCCCCGCCCGGAGCTTCTGCCGGAACTTTTCCCGGGTACCGCCGGAGGGTTCGGGGGCGGTTTCCCCTGTCCGGGGCCCGCCGGCTTTCGCCCCGTCCCGAAGATTGGGAAGCAGGAGGTCCAGCAGGGCCTCCTCCGCCCTCCGGATGGCCTCCTCCCGGACGCCCTCCCGCATCTCGGACTTGACCATGGAGACGCCCACCGCCATCAGATCCCGGACCATGCTCTCCACGTCCCGGCCCACGTAGCCGACTTCGGTGTACTTCGTGGCCTCCACCTTGATGAAGGGGGCCCCGGTGAGCCTGGAGATGCGCCGGGCGGTTTCGGTCTTTCCCACCCCGGTGGGGCCGATCATGATGATGTTCTTCGGCGCCACCTCGTCCTGCAGCTCCGGCGCAAGCATCCGGCGCCGGACGCGGTTCCGCAGCGCCACCGCCACCGCCTTCTTGGCCTTGGTCTGGCCGACGATGTACTTGTCCAGCTCCTGGACGATCTGTCTGGGCGTAAGCTCTTCCAGGGGGGGGCTCATGCCAGTTCCTCCACGACGACGCGGTCGTTGGTGTATATGCAGATCGCCGCGGCGATCCTCAGAGACCGCTCGGCGATCTCCCGGGCGGAGAGGTCCGAGGACTGCAGATGGGCCAGGGCGGCGGCGTAGGCGAAGGCGCCGCCGGAGCCGATGGCGATGGCCCCCTCCTCGGGCTCGATGACGTCCCCGTTGCCCGAGAGGACGAACATCCGCTCCCGGTCCGCCACCAGCAGCAGGGCCTCCAGACGCCGCAGAACCCGGTCGGTGCGCCAGTCCTTGGCCAGCTCCACCGCCGCCCGGGTTATGTCTCCGGAGTATTCCTTTATCTTCGCCTCGAAGCGTTCGAAGAGGGTGAAGGCGTCGGCGGTGGCCCCGGCGAAACCCACCAGGACCCGGCCGTCATAGATCTTCCGCACTTTCCGGGCGTTGCCCTTCATCACCGTGTTGCCCATGGTGACCTGGCCGTCTCCGGCCATGGCAACCCCGCCGCCCCGCCTCACCGCCAGAACCGTCGTTCCGTGAAACATTCCGTTCATGTTCCCTGCCTCTTCCTGAGTCCGTGGGGATGAGCCTTCACATAGGTGTCCTTCAGCGAATCCAGGCTCAGGTGGGTGTAGACCTGGGTTGTGGACAGACTCCCGTGGCCCAGCAGTTCCTGCACCACCCGGATGTCGGCCCCCCGATCCAGAAGATGGGTGGCGAAGCTGTGGCGCAGGCTGTGGGGGCCCGCCGGCTTCGGAATGCCCCTTTCCCGGAGCCGCCGGCGCAGAATGTGGTGGACCCCCCGGGGGCTCAGTCTTCCCCCCCGGGAATTGATGAAAAGAGCCTTCTCCCCGGCGCCTCCGCCGGGCATCTCCGCCAGCCTCAGGTCCCGGAGGGGCCGATAGGCCGCCAGGGCCTCCGACGCCTCCCGGCCGATGAAGACGAACCTCTCCCTGCCCCCCTTGCCCCGGATCCTGACCCGGTCCGCGCCGGGGAAGACCTCGTCCACCGAAAGGGCCGCCAGTTCCCCCACCCGGCAGCCGGTGGAGTAGAGAAGCTCGAACAGGGCCCTGTCCCGGGCCTCGAGGAAGGTTCCCCCCTCCCCCCCCAGCAGGCTTTCCATCTCCTCCTCGAAAAGCACCACCGGAAGCTTCTTCGGCGCCCTGAGTCCCTGCACCCCGTCGAAGGGATTGGAACTGTAGAGCTTCCGCTCCACCGCGAAGGCGTAGAAGCCCCGCAGCGCCGCCAGGGCGCGGTTGATCGAGGCGGGGCTGAGTTTTTTCTTCGCCAGCTCCGCCAGGAAGGCCCGGATTTCCCGGTGTCCCAGGCCTTCCGCGGAAAGCCCCAGGGCCTCGAGCCGGCCCAGGAAGACCTCCAGGTCCCCCCGGTAGGCCTTCACCGTGGCGGGGGACAGGAAGCGGACCTTCCCGAGGTAGTCCAGATAGTCCCGGGCGATGATCCGGGGGCATGCCTCAGCCATCCATTTCCTCCCCATCCCCCGCGCTGTGCAGGTAATCGCAGTCCTTGTTGATGCAGGCCTTGTAGCTGCCCCGCTTTTTGTCGCTCTTCTCCACCAGGAACCAGCCGCACTTGGGGCATTTGGACTGCAGGGGCTTGAAATGGGTGATGAACTCGCATTTCGGGTAGTTGGTGCAGCCGTAGAACTCCTTGCCCCGTCCCTTCTGCTTCCGCCGGGCGACGATCATGCCGTTGCAGCCCGGCATGGGGCAGGAGGCCAGGGGGATGGATTTGGTGTTCCGGCATTCGGGAAACCCGGAGCAGGCCAGAAAGTAGCCGAAACGGCCCAGCTTCTTGACCATTCTGCGTCCGCATTTCTCGCAGACCTCGTCGGTTTCCTCGTCCAGGACCCCTTTCACCGACTCCAGGGTGCGGGACGCCTGCTCCACCCGGTCCCTGAAGGGGCCGTAGAAGCGGCGGATCATGTCCACCCACTCCTCGCCGGCGCCCTCCACCCTGTCCAGCATGGCCTCCATGCCGGCGGTGAAGTTCACATCGATCACATCGGGGAAGCTCTTTATCAGGATGTCGTAAATGACCCGGCCCAGAGGGGTGGGCATGAGCTGTTTGTTTTTCCGCACCACGTAGTAGCGCTCCAGCAGCACCGAAATGATGGGGGCGTAGGTGGAGGGGCGGCCGATGCCCTTCTCCTCCAGGGTCTTGACGATGGTGGCGTCGGTGTAGCGGGAGGGTCCGGTGGTGAAATGCTGCTCCTGCAGGAACGCTTCCCGCTCCAGGGTCTCGCCCACCGCCAGGGTCGGCAGTTTCTTCTCCGTTTCCCTGGCCGCCAGGATGCTCAGCGCCGCCTGAAAGCCCTGGTCCACCGTCCGGGTGTAGGAGGCCCGGAAGAGGGCTTCCCCCCCCTGGATGTCCACGGAGATCGTCCGGGTCAGCGCATTGGTCATCTGGGACGACACGAAGCGCTCCCAGATGAGCCCGTAGAGCCGCTGCTGGTCCCGGCTCAGATGGGCCTTCATCTGCTCCGGGGTATAGCTCACCTGGGTCGGCCGGATGGCTTCGTGGGCGTCCTGGGAGGACTTTCCGGGGGCGTAGAAGTTGGGAGTCTCCGGAAGGGCCCCGGGGTGCTTCTCTCCGATGAACTTCCGGACCTCCTCCAGCGCGGCGGCGGAGATCCGGGTGGAGTCGGTCCTCATGTAGGTGATGAGACCCAGCCGGTCCGCTCCGATACTGATCCCCTCGTAGAGCTGCTGGGCGATCTGCATGGTCTTTTTGGAGGTAAAGC
>JAKQWJ010000157.1 GCA_029562045.1 Spirochaetota bacterium
ATAAGCTATACCCTCGATGGAAACGCCAGCGGCGGGACGCTGACGGGAAATGTCTATACCGCGGGTCCCGCGGCGGGAACGGACACGGTGACGGTGACCGATGCCGGGGGACATTCCGCTTCCGCCACGGTCACCGTTGTCCAGAACCCTGTGGGGCCTCCTGCCACGGATAATGTGAATTACCTGGTGTCCGGAGTGCCGTCGGGGGGAATCAGAAGCCAGGGAAGTTCTCTGACAGCCCAGTTCACCGTCCTGAACGCGGGAACCGCAGACGGGAAGGCGGATGTTTCCTGGAAAGCCTATCTGTCCCCGCACCCCTCGCTGTTCTCCGGGGGTGTCCCTTTTGCCACCGGCCAATTCGCCGGTCTTGCTGCGGGCCATTCCAGGACGGTTGATGTGGCAGGCGCGACCTGGGCTGATCCGGGGACCTGGTACATCCAGTTGCATTTTTTTTGGGTTTCGGACGAACCGGAAGAGAACAAACCGAACAACTGGGGAAGCAGCGGCGCGTACAGTATCATACCGGCTTCACTGGGACCCAATTACATTCCCAGTGCCGTCACGTGGAATCTTCCGTACCCCACCACCGGGAGCGCCGTGGAAGAAGAGTTCACCCTTGCCAACATGGGTTTGTCCGGCCCGGAACCGGTCACGTGGGAGGCCTACGCGTCGGTTACCCAGAGCGCCGCTACGGGAACTCTGATCGGCACGGGGACGGTTTCTAATCCGCCGGGATCTTTGGGTTCCATGAAAGTTCCCGTCCTCGGCGCCCGCTGGCCCGATGCCCCGGGCCAGTACTATCTCATCATCAAGGCCTGGTCTGCCAACGATACTTCCCCGGATGACTTCACCGTCTCCGAACACAAATTCACCGTAAACCCTCCCCCGGAATACAGTATCCAGGGGGTGACATACCCCACGGGAGGGGCCCGGGCGGGTGACCCGGTTACGGAAGTTGAGTTTTCCATTACGAATCTTGCCGGGGCCGGTCCGGGAAGAAGAAATATCCACTGGGAAGCCTGTCTCAGCCTCGATGACGGCTTCAGCGCGGATGATCTTCCTCTGGGAAGCGGGCAGATCGCTCCCCTGGCGCTGGGAAGCAGCTTCACCATAACTCCCAAAGCCCCGGATCTGGGAGGGGTCTGGCCGGGATATGGGCGCTGTCGCATCCTGATCCGCGTCAGCGCCGCCGACGCCGTATCGCCGACAGTCTCCCATGTATCACCCCCGATCGAGCTTTATTTTGAGGACCGGGAAGGATCGGGTGGAGGTGGAACCCCACGGAACGATGCCAAAGGGCCTCTCGAAGAGCAGGCCCAAAAAATCACCGTTACTCCAAAAAAGGGGCAGACCCTCGTCATCCGGGGCTGGCAGGATACAACGAGCGGCTTTAATGGATACGACACTTTTTTCATAGATCTTACCGGCAGCGGCATCTCCACCATCAGCCTTTACGCCACCCATACACCTAATACGCTGCTGGTCCTGAATGTGTGGAATGGTTCAGGAACAAATTGGGACAGTTACGACTGGCCCCAGAGTTCGCATCCTACCCGAAGGCCCGGGATAGGAACCCTTGAGGCTCCCTATGTGTGGGGAGATGAAAAGGTGTTTTTTGGCATCTATTCGAATAAGCATAATGCCACCGCGGCGGATACATACACCATCTACATCAAGGGAGAATAGGCTCCGGGGTTTCCCCCTGGAACGGCTCTTCGGCGGGGCCGATCGGGAAAGCGTTTTCAGCGCCCCCTTCCATTGCCGGGAGGCGTTGGTTTCGTTTCCTCCCTCTGAAAATGCGGGAGGCTGAAGAAATTCGCCTTCCGCCGCATCCCTTTCAGAAGCGGTTTTTCGATCAGGGCCGGGACGGCGGCGGCTGAAAGGGGATCGCCCGCCGGTCGCGAGGCTATTGTCGGTGACCGGCCCCCAGATGGAGAGGTAATGTCGGTTGCGGGACCATCGGGCTGTCGGTCGGGCTGCGGCGCTTCAGGGAAATTTTTTCATCCCGACAGGCTGCTATCAATTTCCGTCTTTCCCCTCCAGCAGTTTTTTCAGGGTTCCGAGAAACTCCGCCAGAAGAGCCCTGCGCCGGGCGTCGTCCGCGGCGACAGTCGGGGGTGGGGTGGTTCCTCCGTCCCCGGAGAACCGGTCCCCGTCCCCGGAGAGCCGGTCCGTCAGGGCGGTAATTTCCCGGAACGCCTCGTCCCGCCCGGCCAGAAGGTGTTCCTTTCCATACGCTTCGAAAACGGAGTCGATGGTCTTGTACAGGTCGGGGTGGGTTTTCCGCACCTCTTCGCCGGACAGGGCCTGGCGGATCCGGAGTTTCGCGTCGAGAATGGAAACCAGGGAGTCTCCGTGGCTCTGCTTCCCTGCCCCCGCCACCACGCCGTACTGGGTCTGAAGCCTTTCTATCCGATCCAGGAGGCGGTGACGGCGGTCCTCCGCGACTCGGGCCCGTTCCAGGAGGGCTTTGTCTCCGATGGACAATTCCCCCGGGGTGGTGACGATCTCCGGAGTCCTCCTGGCGCTCTCCAGGGCGTAGCCTGCCTCCAGAAGCCGGGGGACCATCTCCTCCAGGCCCGCCGCCCGATCCGCCAGGAGCCGCAGGGCCTCCCGGTAGCGCTCCACCGAGGCTTCGAAGCTCCCCTTCGTGAAATAGCCGTCCGCTTCGGCCAGTTTTTCTTCGAGCTTTCGCTTTTCCCGGGCCGCCTCAGCAGCTCGGGCCGCCTCAGCTGCTCGGACAAGGTCCTGGGTGTCGGCGGCGGGGACAGGTTCCTGGGGCCTGCCGGGGACGGCCATATTGCTTCGCACCAGGCGTCGCAGGGAATCGATGATGAAGGTCTCCACCTTGCGCCGTTCCGCCACAGCGGGTATCTTCATCGCGCCCGGGCTTCCGATGAACCCTTCCAGTTCGTCCAGCTGTGCCAGAGCCCCGGGGTAGTCCTTCCGGCGGAGCCGGGCGTTCACCTCGTCGTACAGGGACAGGATCCTGGTTTCCACCAGCCTGATTTCCTCCTGCCGGCGGTTCATCGCGTCCAGTTCCTGCAGAGTCAGGCTGCGCTGGGCCGCCGCCTCTTCCTGGGCCAGGGCCGCGTCCCGACGGACTCCGGCAAGTTCGCCCCGCAGGGCATCCTCCAGACTTTTCCGATCCTGCCGGGCCGCCTCCAGTGATGTCTGATAGGTCTGGATCTGCCGGTTCATGTCGTCGGTTTTTTCTTTCAGTTCCTTTTCGAATGCCGCCTTCAGCGCCGCCTGTTTCCCATCGTATTCCCGGCGTTTCGCTTCCTCGAAGGATTCGAGACGGGCTTTGAGCGTCGCTTCCCCGAGCCCTTCAGCCATGAGTCTTTGGCGCTCCGTTTCCAGTTCCCGGGACAGTTCCATCTTGAGCTGCAGCTCCCGCCGGGACAGTTCACTTTCCAGATTCGATGCCAGGGAGGCGGTGGTTTTTTTCGCTTCGTCGAGGAGCCGCTGGATGTCGTCCATCTCCGCCTGCTTCCGGGAGATTTCTTCCCGGGAGGAGCGGCGGAGTTCCTCGATGATCCGGCCTTCGGCGGTGGCCAGGCGGTGTTCCTCCGAGACCAGGGACGATTCGCTCCTGTTGAATGCCCAGAAAAAGACCAGACCCAAAACGACGAGGAGACCTCCGAAAATCAGATTGACCGCCAGAGGTAGGCCGCCGCCGGAATACCGGGCATCGAAGCGCATGGTGGTTTCGTTGATGATGAGACGGTTTCTTTCGAGGATCGCGTCCATCTCCGCCATGATGTCCTTTTCTTTGTCCCGGATAAAATCCGCCGTTGATGGGGCGGTCTTCGCCTGGGTCAGCTGATTCCGGATGGTTTTCGCTCTGGCCAGAAGACCTTCGGAGCCGTGATGCGGAAATCCGTTTCTGAACCGGGAGGCCTTGAAAAGGAGGCCCTTCATGTTTCGTCGTCTCCGCCGCCGTTGGTGAGGGGACGATTGACGGAGGGGAAAAAGAGTTTATACTCGAAAGCAATCATGACGATTCGCAAGAAAATCATCCTGGTGGTTCTGCCCCTGATCCTGGCGCCCATTCTTCTGACTGTTCTGGTCTCTTCATTATCGGCCCGCAATGGAATTACCATAATAGCCTCGGATTTCCTGCGGTTCAAAAGCGACACCCTGGTCAATTTCGCCCGGACCCAGTGGGAGCTTCTCCTGTCCAATGACCTGGCGAAAGACCCCCGGTTCGTCGACGCCGCCAAGGAGGCGGTCGCGGGTTTCGCCGGGAACATCGCCCAGAGCTCCACCGAAATCATCCTCGCCGCGGACCGGGAAGGGCGTGTCGCCATGGGAACCCGACCGCTGAAACCGGCGGAATCGGAGAAGCGGGTTCTGGGGGAGCTCGCCGCCGCCGGGAAAAAGGGCTGGAAGCGGCTGGAACTGGAGGGGGAGCGGTACGTCGGGCAGGGGGTCGAGTTTGAGCCCTTCGGGTGGTATTTCCTGACCGCGGAAAAGGAGAGCGTGTTCTACGCCGCGGTGACCCGGATCTATCTGAGGACCGCGGTCATTCTCGGCCTGTCCCTGGCCGCCGCCGTCGCCATGCTGGCCCTCTTCTCCAGCCTTCTCACCCGGCCGCTGGGGGCCATGGTGGATGTGATACGGGAGATCATCTCCACCGGGGATCTGTCGAAGAAAGTGGACCTCCAATACCGGGACGAGACGGGCCAGCTGGGTCATTTCTTCAACCTGATGACCGGGGAGCTGGAGAAGGCCTACGGCCAGATCAAAAAATACTCCTACGAGATGGTGCTGGCCAAAAACACCGAGTCGCGGATCCGCCACATTTTTCAGAAGTATGTCCCCAACAACGTCATAGAAGAGTTCGAGGCCAACCCTGAGAGCATGCTGAAGGGGGACAACCGGGAGCTGGCGGTGCTTTTTTCGGACATCCGCTCCTTCACCGCCATATCGGAGACCATGAGACCCGAGGTGCTGGTGGAATCGCTGAACGCCTATTTCGAGAAAATGGTGGATGTGATTCTTTCCTGCCAGGGAATCGTGGACAAGTACATGGGGGACGCCATCATGGCCTTCTTCGGCGCTCCGGTGAAAAGTGAAAACGACGCCCGGAAATCGGCGGAGGCGGGGCTGGGCATGATTTCCGCCCTGCGCGTCTTCAACGAACGCCAGGCCGGACGGGGACTGCCGCCCTTCGAAGTGGGGATCGGCATCAACTACGGGATGGTCACCGTGGGGAACATCGGGTCGGAACGGAAGATGGAATACACCGTCATCGGAGACATGGTGAATCTGGCGTCCCGGCTGGAGGGGCTGACGAAGATGTACCATGTGCCCATCGTTATTTCCGAGTCGGTGCAGAAGGAGATCCGCGGGGTCTATCCCACCCGGCTTCTGGACAGAGTGGTGGTCAAAGGGAAGAGCACCGCGGTCAAGATTTTCACCGTCCGGGAGTCGTTGACCCCGGCGGAGCGGAACCTCTGGGAGGGTCATCAGGAGGCCCTGGACCTGTACATGGACCGCCGCTTTCGGGAGGCTCAGGACCTGTTCCGGGAGCTGCTCCGGATGGCGCCCCGGGATCGAACGGCGGGGATCTACGCCGGCCGCTGCGACGAGTTTCTGCGTGATCCCCCGCCGGAGTCCTGGCAGGGGGAATACATCGTTACGCTGAAATAGGGATGACGATTTTCCCTTGAAGGCCCGCCGGAAAGACGGTATCCTTCTCCCATGGAAACAAAACTGACCGTCTTTATCGAAGAGGACTACAGCGGGAAGGCTCCCAGGTTTCGCGCCCAGATCGAGAGGCTGAGGGCTCGAAAGGATCTCGGTTTCCGCTTCGTCGCCTCCCCGGGAAAGGACCTGGGAAGCGTGGTGCGGCCGGAGGACATTGCGGAGGCGGATCTCTACATTCTGATGGGGAAGCGCCGGATGGACGCCTCCAGTTTTCAGGGCCTGGAAAAGCTCCAGTGGATCGGCCGCTTCGGGGCGGGTTTCGAAAACGTGGATATCCCCTCCTGCAACCGGAAGGGGATTCTGCTGAGCAATGCCCCCCTGGGCATCCGGCAGCCGGTGGCGGAACTGGTCATGGCCTACATTTTTTCCCTCACCATGAGGCTGCCCTTCTTCGACAGGTACATCCGGTCGAAGGGTTTCGCCGGCAAGGGGGAGCATCCCACCCGATGCGTTCAGGGGCAGACGCTGGGACTCGTCGGGGCCGGGGGCATCGCCCGGACGGTGGTGGAACTGGTCCGTCCTCTGGGGATGAAGGTCCTGGCTTTCGATCCCTACGGGGACGCCGCGGCCCTGAAGGCGGTGGGCGTGGAACTCTGCGGCCTGGACCGGCTCCTGGAATCGTCGGATTACATCAGTGTCCACGTCCCGCTGAGTCCCGAAACCCGGGGCATGCTGCGGGAAGAGCATTTCCGGAAAATGAAGCCCGGAGCGTTTTTCATCAACACCAGCCGGGGGGGCATCTACTCCGACGCCGTGCTGGCTCGGGCTCTCCGGGAAGGCTGGATCGCCGGCGCGGGAATCGATGTCTTCGAGGACGAGCCGGAGGTCATGGGGAATCCTCTCCTGTCCTGCGACAATGCGATCCTGACCCCCCATACCGCAGGGGCGATGAACAATATCGATTCCATCGGCATGGTCATGGAGTCCCTGGTGGATTCGATCTTCAAGATCGCCGAAGGGGGCCTCCCGGACAACATCGTCAATCCCGAGGCTTCCCGCCGGCCCGTGCCGCCGGAGAAGGTCACCTCGTCCTTTCAGCCCAGATGAGCGGCGGGGAGAGGCTGTACCCCTGGCTGGAGGCGGCCCGGGAGAGAATGATCGGCCTCCAGCGCCTCCTCACCTCCGTCCCCGCTCTGGCGCCGGAGAACCGGGGGGAGGGGGAGGCCCGCAAGGCGGAGGCCCTGGGGGCCTGGCTGGAGGAGGCGGGCCTCGGCCCGGTGCGGAATTACCCGTCCTCCGATCCCCGGGTTCCCGGGGGCGAGCGCCCCAATCTGATGGTTCGGCTCCCGGGTCCGGGCGGCGATGTCGTCCCGGGCCATGCAGGCGTGGGCCATGCAGGCCCGGGCAATGCGGGCCCGGTCCGTGAAGCGGGCCCGGGCCATGAAGCGGGCCCGGTCCGTGAAGCGGGCCCGGTCCGTGAAACAGGCGTGGCACACGAAACAGGACCGGGCGGGGACCATGCCTCCGGCGCCGCGTCCAGACCGGCAGCGGGCCGAAGCTTCTGGGTTATGAGCCACCTGGATGTGGTTCCCCCGGGGGATCCGGCGAAGTGGGAGTCCGACCCCTACCAGCTGGTGGAGCGGGGCGGAAGGCTCTACGGCCGGGGGACGGAGGACAACCAGCAGGGGATGGTAAGCTCCATCTTCGCGCTGCTGGCGCTGAAGGAGGCGGGAGTCATCCCTCCCCGGGACGTGAAGCTCCTCTTCGTCGCCGACGAGGAGGTGGGATCCACCCACGGAATCCAGGCCCTGCTGAGAGACCATGCCGGCCTTTTCGGGAAGGGGGACACCTTCCTCGTTCCCGACGGCGGCCGGCCCGACGGTTCCATGATCGAGGTGGCGGAGAAGAGTCTGCTGTGGCTGCGCTTCACCGTCCAGGGCAGACAGGTTCATGCGTCCATGCCCCATCTGGGGGTCAACGCCTTCCTGGCGGGAAGCGACCTTGTCGTGCGCCTGGGCAGGGGGCTTCCGGAGGCCTTTCCGGAACGGGACCCCATCTTCGAGCCCCCCTTTTCCACTTTCTGTCCCACGAAGAAGGAGGCTAATGTCCCGAACGTCAACACCATCCCGGGGCTGGACGTTTTCTGTCTGGATTCCCGGATCCTCCCTTCCCGGCCCGTGGACGAGGTCCTGGGGGAGATCGACCGGATCTGCCGCGCCGTGGAGTCGGACCACGGGGTCCGGGTGAGCCGGGAAATCCTGCAGCGCAACTCCTCCGTCCCCACCCGGGGGGACTGCCCGCTGGTTCTGGGGCTGAAAAAGGCGGTGCAGAAGGTCTACGGCGTCCCGGCGGAGGTCATGGGGATCGGCGGCGGCACCGTGGGGGCCTATCTGCGCAACGCCGGCTACGATACCGCCATATGGTGCACCCTGGATGAGACCGCCCACATGCCCAACGAGTACTGTGTGGTGAACAACATGGTGAACGACGCGAAGGTCATGCTGGAGCTTATGCTGGCGGGGGTCTGAAGGAGGGTCCTCTCCGGGACCGGGCCGGGAACCGGCGCCGCCGGAGCTTTCCATCGGGACCCGGGCTGCGGATGACCGGGATCCGAGCCTGCGCGGACCGCCGCGGCCGGCCCGACTCCCCCCGGAGCCGGGCCTTTCTGTCGGGTCCCGGCCTTCTTGCGGGGACCGGGCCGGGCCCCACGGGGGAGCGCCGCCTCAGTCCAGGTCGCAGATGATCAGGATCCGGCCTTCGGAGAGGATCCGTCTGGCCGAAGGGCCGGCCAGGAAGCGCTCCGCGTCCTCCCGGGGGATCACCGGGTTGGCGGGATGGATGCCGAAAAGCCCGGTGGCGATGACCCGGAAGGGTTCCTTCCCTATCCTGTCCCGCCAGGGCCCCTCGTCGAAGGACGAGGTGTAGGCGGCGGAGCCCCAATTTGTGAGGTAATCCGGCTTCCCCATGGGGGTGAGAAAGACCGGCTCCATCCGGCTGTCGAAAATTTCCGGAAAGAGGCAGGGACGGAGGCGGTCCTCGCGCCGCTCCCCATGAACGGGCAGCTTCCCCTTGGCGTAGATCACCAGGCCGGTGAACTCCTTCGTCGGCCGCCACCCCGGCGTGACCGGCGTCCTTCGGGTCTCTTTATGGCGGATGAAAAGAGGGGCCAGCGTTTTCCGCAGCGGATAGGTGAAGCGGAGGATTATCCGGCGCAGGTCCCGGGAATACCCGGGAAGATCCCTCGCGCCCAGCTCCGCCGACTGGAGAAGCTCCGTCCCCAGGGCAGGCTCCCTCTGCGCCAGATCCCGGATGCTGTGGCGGGAATCCACGAGGATGGGGCCGGCGGCCTCGACGAATATCCCCGGAAGTTCCCGGGCCACCCGGGCCTCCGCCGCCAGGTCCGCGGCGGGGAGATTGGCTCCGCTCCGGGGGACGGAGGCTTCCACGGTGATCCGGAGTTCCGCCTTCTCCCAGTCCGTCTCGGCGGTCCAGGCCGTCTGTCCCCGCAGAGGGAAAGCGCAGAGGAGTAGAAGGGCGGGAAGGAAAAAATGACGCCGAAACCTGGGGGTTCCCATCATGACGATTCCCTTCTATGTCGGCCCTTTTTCAGGGCACCTTGAGGATCTCGCCCGCCCGGAGAAGCCCGTTCTCGTCCCGGGAGTTGGCCCGGGCAAGGCGCGCCGCGGAGATACCGAAGGAGCCGGCGATGCTCCAGAGGCTGTCGCCGGGCTGCGCGGTGTACAGGTTCTCGAAGGAAAGCGTCTCCTCCTCCAGGGCCCGGGGTTTTTTGACGAAGGGGCCGATGTCCTGGATCATGGGGACGATGATCTTCGTTCCGATCTTCAGATGGTCCGGCCGAAGCCCCGGGTTGTAGCGCTGGACCATGGACAGGGGGATCCTGTAATGGGCGGCGATTTCCGACAGGGTGTGACCCGCCGCCACCGTGTGGATGGCGAACCTCATGAGCTTTCCGTCGGGGCTTTTCAGCGCCTCCTCGACCTGTTCCCGGTATTCCGCAGGAACTTTAAGCTGATAACCCCGGCCCGGCGGGGGGGTGATGCCGTAATGCAGCTCCGCGTTGCCGAGTTTCAGCGCCTCCTGGGGGACTCCGGCGGCCTGAGCCAGAAGCCGGAGGTCCGCGGTCCGGGCAAGGGGGATCCGCTCCCAGGTGACCGGCGGGTCCCAGGAGACCTCCGAGTTCCGGCGCCCCAGGGAGGAGGCGAAACGGGCGGTGGCGATGAACTTGGGCACATAGTCCCGGGTTTCCGGGGGGAGATGGCCTCCCCGGGAAAGCTCCCAGAAGTCCCGGATCCCCGTGCGCCCCACCGCCCGCTGGAGACAGCCCAGGCCGCAGTTGTAGGCCGCCAGGGCCAGAAGCCAGTCACCGGTGGCCCGATGGTTCAGCTCCAGTTTTTCCAGCGCCGCCTGGGTGGACTTCCAGAAATCCTTCCGCTCGTCGGCCCACTCGTCCATCCGCATCCAGGAACCCACGCTGTTGGCCATAAACTGCCACAGCCCCAGTGCTCCGGAGCGGGAGCGGGCGTTGATGATGTACAGTGATTCCACGACAGGAAGGTAGAAAAGCTCCGGCGGGAGCCCCCGCTCCTGGATCCGCTGCCGGATGAAGTGGGCGTAGGGGGCTGCCCGCCTCATGGCCGCCTGGATACGCTCCGCCTCCGCCGCCGAGCCTTCCATGCGGCGGAGGAAAAAATCCACCCTCTCCCGGGGCTCGCCGAAAGGGGGGGAAAAAACGTCGGGTCCGCCGTGATGCTGCCGGGGAGGGGAGGGGTCCGGCGCTTCCTCCGCGATCCCGGCGGCTGTTTCCGGGCGGAGGCGTCTGATCGCCCGGCGGTGATACTCCCCGGAGCCTCCGGCCGAAGCCGGTGAGAGGGTCATGGCCCCTTCCCGGGCCCCCCCCGCAGCGGGCGCCGGAGCCGCCGCCGATTCCCGGATGCTGTCCCCTCCGCCGGGGAGGGCCTCCGGAAAGGCCCCGGGTGCCGCCAGGCACAGAAGGGCCGCCGCCGGCAGGATTAGAGTTTTTCCCCGAAGTAAATTCCCGCCCATTCCCACCTCCCGTTGATCTCCGGGTCTCCCGGATAGGTGATTTTCCGGAAGTAGAGGTACCATGTGGGCACCCGATAGGACCAGCCCCAGGTTTCCAGGTAAGCCTCCCGGGTGTTGGAATCGGAATCCAGGTTCCGGGCGTAGCTGACCTTGGATCCCCGCAGAAAGGAGCCCAGGTCGAAGACGACCTGGGTGTTGGCGTCCGAGTCTTCCTGCTCCCAGGACATGGCGAAGAAGTTTACCCCCGCCTTCAGCCGGGTGAGGGCCCGGGAGTCCCGGGTGGCGATGGCGGACTTGATGGCCCCCACCAGGTCGTCCAGGTCTTCCCGGGTCCAGCTCTTGTTGGAATTGTGAAAGGCCAGGAGGTTCATGACGCTGCGCTGGGCGTCGGCGTAACCCCGGATGGTCGTGTCAGGGTACTTCATGAACTTCGTGTACGCCTGCACCGCCTGCTCCCACTCCCCCAGGCTTTCGTAGGTCTTGGCCAGAAAGAAATAGGTGGACCCCTCGTCGATGGAATCCTTGAAGCGGGCGATGAGTTCCTTGTAATGGTTGATCCGGTATTCGGGCTTTTCCTCCATCCGTGCCAGTTCCCTGAGGCAGATGAGATGGGCCGACTGCCCGCGGATCAGGATATCCGGATGGTTCCGGACGATGCGTTCGTAGTAATGGGCGGCCAGGGGAAACGCCTTGGCGTTCTTGTAGTTCTGGGCCACCATCAGGAGGTAGTAGGCGTTGAAGGGGTCCTTCGGGTTCCTCTCCACATAGCTGGTGAGAAAGAGGTTGAGCCGTTCCGGGAAGCCGGCGTTTATGATGTTGTTGGCGATCTGCTGGATGAGGATGAAGCGGTTCTCCCCCTCCTCCTTCTCCCTGTGCAGCAGCTCCAGAAGCTTCCGGGTTTCCCGCTTCTGCTTCGCAGGGCCCACGGCGAAGTAATCGTCCCCGGAGGAGCAGGAGAGGAGGGAAAAAAGAAGGACCGCCGTCAGGGCGGCCAGGGCGCCGCGCAGATTTTTCATCGCGTCATCGTAGCCTCTTGCCCGGGGATTTTCAAGACCGGGGCGGAAAAGGGGGCGTATCAATTTTCCGGGGATTCTGATATTTTACCCGCCGAAGCCGGATGAAAAGCCGGGGAAGAGGCGTGGGCCACGGGAAGCCGGATCCGGCGGACCACGCCGTCGGACCCGTCCGACAGCAGGGGGGGCGCCATGGCAGACTGGGATGTCATCGTCATCGGGGGCGGTCTGGGGGGCATGACCGCCGCCAATTACCTGGCCGCCATGGGGAAGAGGACCCTGGTGCTGGAACAGGCCCGGCAGACCGGGGGCAACATGACGGGCTTCCGGCGCCGGGGCTTCTACTTCGACGGAGGGGACCAGTCCTTCGAGAGTCTGGGCATCGTTTTCCCCGTTCTGGAGGAGCTGGGGATATACGACCGGATCCGCTGGTCCAGGGCCCGTTTCCGGATGGTGTCCCCGGATTTCGATTTTTTCGTCGACTCCTTCGACGGGGTGGAAGACGCCCTGCGGACCGCCTTCCCGGACGAGAAGGGGATCGTCCCTATGTTCCGGGAGATCCGCCGGGTGGCCCGGTTTCTGCAGGCCCACTACGACCCCCGCAGCTTTCCGCTGCTCCACGATTTTTCCTTTCTCCGGCTCCTGGGGCTGGCGCCCCACCTTCCCCGGCTCCGGAAGTGGCTGACCCACGACTATCGGGTCCAGGTCTGCTCCCGGATCGACAACCCCGCCCTGCGCCGCTGGTTCACCCATATCGGCTATTACCGGATGCCTTTCATCTTCTTCGCCGGATTCTGGCATCTGTGGATGAAGGACTACTGGTATCCCGTCGGGGGGATGCAGGGGCTCAACGACGCCATCGCCG